>CAZSVD010000385.1:0-9108 GCA_964610145.1 uncultured bacterium
ACTAAAAGTACGTTAACCGAAGATTGCGAGTTTGCAACGCCGCAGATGAGCTCTTTTCATCTGCCACCTTCAATCATAAATTTTTTCGACTATGGCTCCGGGATAAAAATAATCTAAAATTTGAACCGCGGAATAACCTAACTCGCCCATATATTTCGCGCCGTACTGATCGAGTCCGACACCATGCCCCCATCCTTTTCCAAAAAAAACAACTCCCTGCTGCGCCGGTTCATTCAGATAACGAACCACCAGGGTGCTCTTTATTTTTTCCGCGCCGATCCAGCCGCGCAATTCACTGAAATGAACTTTATATTTACCGTTTCTTCCGATCATTTCAATTTCCCTGGCGCGTCCGGAGCGATCATAATTTTTGAGTTTAACCTCGCGGACTCCGCGCACCGGCAAGCCGCCGTCATCACGCACGGCTTTTTCAATATCAGCGTACTTCACAAAACTCGACCACGAGTCATGCTTTGAAGAATGACAAAACTCACATTCAACGCCCTGCAGTGCGGGATGAGGTTTTACCGGCCACACTGAGTCGGCGCTCGTGGTAGCTCCGCCGGAAGCCGAATGAAAATAAGCGGGAAAAATTTCGCCGCGGTAAAGCAAAACCTGTCCGCGGGTTTCATCAATAATTTGATCCGTGCGATCATGCCGGACACCCTCTCCCGCGTAAACCTGGCTCAGCACTCCGCTGCCAACATCATAATCTGCGTTTCTTTTTTCGATCATTTTAAATAACGCGAAAGTCCGGGAAACAATCGCGGATGCACGAAGCGTTGAGTCCGACCATTTCGGATTTGCCTCGAAAGGAATCACGCCTTTTAAATAATGCTCTAAATCGATATGGTTAATGATCAAAATTTTTCCGCCCGGTCTTAATTTTAGTTCTAAGCCGTTCAGATAAAGCCGTTCGTTAAACCGAATTCCCGGCCCTTGCGGGCTGCGAATAAAAATTGAATCCGTTTTGAAAATTTTCGTACCGAACCGAATTCCTCCCGACTTAGCCTCAATCCCTGTCCAGTTTAAACGCGCTCCTCGAAGCAAAACTCCATTGCGAGACTCCACCACAAAAGCGCCGGGAGAAGAAACCCCCATGGGTTTTTGTGTTTCCCCTACCTGGACACGGATCGAGTGATCATTACGAATATTGGCAGGCAAAGAATAAGATGTTTCAAGCAACCCACGGCCGGAACCCCAGGCGCATAAAACAATGAGGGCCACGGCAAGCAATAAGCCTTGTTTTTTTCTGGATAACGATAATGACATGCTGTCATTGTATCGGGATAAGACATGACGGACAAGAGACAACGAACGTTTGAACGGAAATCAAACCGGGTTCAAATCAGGAAGCCATGCTGACAAAAAGCGGCTGATGATGCGATTCAATCACCTTACGGGTATCCGCCATTGAACAGCGGTGAATCGGATAGGCACAAACCGCAATCAGAGGAATACTCGAAATCATCGAGTGAATTTTTTCTTCGTACTCATGCAGCAAAACCCAATCTTCATCGGGAATAGCACCGATATCACCGATACCGCGCACGCAGGCAAAATCACGCCGCGCGCAAGACTCCAAAAAGTTCGTCGCATTCTGCAGGGCTTGCGCCATATCAAAGCACCCGCGATTCAAATACCAGGCCTGAGCCGATTTAATTTGAAGCTGATGTGAAACTAAATATCCCGTCGCATCCGGATACACACTTAAAAATTCTTTTTCCGCTTTTTCAATTCCGATTTGATCATTAACAAGCCAAACACACGCGTTGCCTTTCTTCAAACCGGCATAAAGATAAGAAAGAGAAATGTGAAGATAGTCATCCATCGTTTTATAAAACTGATAGTAATGACCACCAACCTTAATTTGATGGACTGAGTCGAAATCCATGATCCCCCTTAAAAATTCCCCGTAAAAGAAAACTCGAAAGTAATGCTCAAATCGAAGATATAAAAAATTTAACTGTCGAGTTTAAAAAATGCAAGGGCATAAACAAAAAAAGAAGGCTTTTTAGGCCTTCTTCTTTTGTTTTTATAGCAACTAAATGCTTTTACTAAGCTTTAAGAACCTCAGCTCAGGTGAGTTTTAAGCCGATTCCAGGTTGTTTTACCAATAATTCCATCGGGGGTTAAGCCATTGTCGCGCTGAAATTTACGCACGGCTTCGCGTGTATCAGGGCCTACCTTACCATCAACTTCTCCATGATAATATCCCGCTCCCTTGAGTGCCTTTTGAACATCTGCTGCCGGAAGCTCAAACCCCGAAGGCGTCCGGTAAACTCCCGCATAAGGTTCCGCAGATGATGCCGCATAAGATGCCTGTGAAGGTGAAGAAGCCGTCTGTGCCGAGGCAGCTCCTCCTCCGAGACGCGCTTCTAATTCAGCGACACGAGCCTGCTCTTGCTGAAGCTGTCCGCGGGTTTCCTGCAAAGCCTGATCCAAGCGCGTGACTTCATCCGCTAAAACCCCCATTTGGGCATTAGTCGCGTTATTTCCGCGAGAACTTCCCGAGGAAGAGCATCCCGTAAAAATAAAGGGCAAAAGAAGTGCGAGTAAAAAAGAAATGGAAGCTATTTTTTTCATGAAGGATTCTCCGCGTGTAAAATTGCAAACTGATGAGTTAGTCTAGCAAATCAATTTTTTAAAATCAATGCCTGCCTGAGCGCAAAACTGCTTCACGACTTCACAAAGAAAGGTATAATGCGCGCATGACACAAATCAAAAAAATTGCTCTTGTTTCGCTTTTAAGCTTGGCCTTGAGTTCCTGCGCCTATATCGATCCCCTGATTCAGGATGCGAACGTGGTGTCCATCCCGGATGAGGTCCAAGCGAGCAATCAAATGGCCGCCGAAGTCGCAAAGACCATGACCGTGTCTCAAAGCGCTCAATTGACCGCCCTAGGAAATCGGCTTGTGTCTGTTTTACCTCAAAAAGATTTTGATTATCAGTTCTACATCGTCAATAACAATGAGCCAAACGCATTCACCATCCCCGGCGCAAAGATCTACGTTCATAGCGGACTTTTAAAATTTGCGGATGACGAAAATGAAATTGCCGGTGTCATTGCACATGAAATCGGACATGCTTTTCAGCGCCACCCTGCTAAAGCTATGACTCGTCAAATGGGTCTTGAACAAATTTCAAGTAAAATCGCGGGCGGCAACAGCGCCGCATTTAAACAAATCGCGCTCAAAATTGCCGGAACGGGCGCGCTTAATTTTTACAGCCGTAAAGATGAAACCGAAGCTGATGCGATCGGCTTTGATCTTTTACGCAAAGCCGGTTATCCTTCCGACGGTCTAACGCGTTTTCTGCAGAAATTATTGAAAGCCACCAACGGACAGCAAGCCCCGATCTTTCTCAGCTCACATCCGCCAACTCCCGAACGTATCGCCGCGCTGGATGCTCTTGCCGCAAAAGCTCAAAGATAATCACTGAACCGAACGAATCGCGTGAATAAAGGGAATGATCACGTTATACATAAACGGATCATGAAAAAGCAGTCTCACGGGCAGAATTAAAAAAGCAAACGCGTAAATTTTTCCGGCGAGCTTACGTTTAAGATACCGGCGACCCCATTTGGTTTTTTCCATACGCATTCCAAACCACTGAATCATAAAATAAAGCATCGGCTGTCCCCAGCCGCCCTGAGCGGGAACCGAAAAAATAAGCTCATGAAAAAGTCCTGACGTAAAGAAAACGAGCCACGCCGCAATATGCGGGCCATGACTGATGCTGACCGTCTTAAAAAAGAAGTCATGCATCAATTGCCGGAAAGCCATATTCCAGCGCTTCCCCCAGAAATCAGAAAGAGACGTTAACAAAAAAGGTTCATGCATGAATGGCGCGGCATGCACGCCCGCGTAACGGAGAATAAGCGAACTCCATTGAAACAAGGTGAAATAAAGCAGATAAAAAACGCCTGCTAACGCAAACCAAGCCTGAAGATAATCAGAGACTTTAAAGAACCGCGGAATTCCCCAAATCAGAAAAATCCCTGTAAACGCGCAGCCGATCACCCATAGCCCATATCCGGGTTCGGGCTTGGCAAGTTTAATTTCCGGATTCAGAAATTTTTTAGCGTCCATTCCGAACCAGCAAAAGGTATAAAGAAAAAGCCGCGGCCACGTGACGATTTGGCGATGATGGATTTGATATTGATAATAGGTCATGAACTTAAATCCAAAAAAACAGCCAAAAACCAAAAGCCACATCTTCATCCAGGCGGCAAGAACCGCCCACGCCGCGACCAGGCCGATGAGAATCGAAATAAAGGGTAAAAAAGCAAAGATGATTTGCATAATAAGTAGAGTCTCGGCAAAAAGTGGGCAGGACTTAAGAATATCCCCGCGGTTTTCCGCGGGGATGTTTCTCTATCCTACGGACACAGGATCAGCAGGAGAAACTTCTTCCGTGGGAGGCGCCGGGGGCTGAGGGGGCACATCGCCGACTTTTGTGGCAAAAAGCATATATTCTGTATGCCCAATCATGCGCATTTCGGGCCGCGATTTTCCGGCACGCGCTAAAATTTTTCTTTCAAGCAATTCCACGGCTTCCACATGAATAAAACCATGTTCGCGCAATGTTTCCGCCATGCGCTCAACCTGGTTAATCGTCGGATTCAAAGAACACAATCGACCGCCGCCTTTCAAAGCTTTTTTAACAAGCTCAACTTCTTCCCAGGGTGTCGGAATATCCAAAGTCACCGCATCAAAAGCATTTTCAGGAAAAGGATCACCCTTTTGGCGGCGATTGAATTCCACCACGGAAGAGAGATCCGAACGCTCGATGTTTTTCACCGCGTTTGCAGGAAGGTCCGCGCGCAAATCATAAGTGCAGATTTTTCCGGTGGGCGCGACCTGATGCGCGAGAAAAAGAGTCAACGCCCCTGATCCCGTACCAATCTCCAAAACTTTTTTACCGGAATGAATGCTAAGCTTCACGGCGAGCAACGCGGCGTCTTTGGAATACACCACTCCGCTTTCACGGGAAGCCTTAAACATTAAATCTTCCGTGGAAGGTTTCAGAAAAAACCCTTTGAGACTCGTGCCCGAAATATAAGAACCAAATTCCTTACCAATAATTTCTTCATGCGGAATCGGGCGGCCGCAATGAATCGGATGTTTCTTTCCTTTTCCGGTTTTGACTAAATAGGTTTTCTCATCTTCAAACCAAAGTAAAACCAAATCCCCTTCTTTGATTTCATTTCCGGAAACAACACTTGTATTTGACATACTTACTCCATTCTAACGTTCGTTAAATTACCAACCCTGCTGCTCCGCAAGTTTTAAAAAAGCCGAAAAATCATTCACTAAATATTCCGCGCCCAAATCTTCCAAGCGATGCCTGCTCGCGAAACCATGGCGAAGAAGCACCGTTTCAACTCCGGCATTTTTTCCGGTTTGAGCGTCCACGGCGCTGTCACCGATCCAAAGCACGTCTTTCGCGGCAATACCATGTTCGCGCATCACATGCATTAATGCCGACGGATCAGGTTTATGCGGAAATCCATTTCCGCCCGTAAAAACACCGCTGAGATAAGGCATTACTTTCAATTCATTCAAAATTCGCGAAGTAAACGGCTCGGGCTTATTCGTTACCACAACCTGGATTTGCTCTTTAAAACGCTCCAGGGTTTCCTGCGCTTGCGGATAAAGACGCGTAAAATCGAGCAGATGCGCCTCGTAATATTTTCTCAGTATCCGCGCTCCGCGTTCCACTGCCTTTGGATCCGTTTCTCCCATAGCCATGGCTACTAAATGGTGCAATCCTTCGCCGACGAATTTTTCGATTTCAACATCCGTTAAAACCGGTTTTTTCAACTCTGCCAGCATGTGCCGCACACCGCAAATAATATCACGGCGCGTATCCACCAGCGTTCCGTCCAGATCATATCCTATCAATTTCTTTTTTGCCACGATCTAACTCTTCCATTTCAACTTAACAAAATCAAGCAGCTTCAATTGAAGCTCATTCACATCCGCCTCTATCTTATCAAAGTCCGCAAGCGGCACATCCACGGCACATTGATTTTTTAAATAATAAACTTGTCCGCGCGAAACGGGCTGCTTCAAAATTTTTGCGGCGGCCAGCGCATAAATTTGAATTTGTAAATCGTATCCACGCTCGACCGTTTTAGCGGCATCCCCTTCGGCGGTCTTATAATCCAACACGGTAAAAGAACCGTCGTCATTTTGAAATAAAACGTCAATCACACCGTCAATTAACCCACGGCGAGCATTCAACACAAAATTAAGCTCCCGGCGCACCACCCGCGCGCGCCGAATATCGCGAAAAAGATCCGTCTTTAGAAACCCCGATAAAATTCCGGCGGCTTCGCGGCGTTTGTTTTCGGAAAACCCTGAAAAGATATGGTCCAAATTCGCCGCTGCGGTTGATTGCGAAGGATCATTCCAATTTAAAAATTCAAGAGCGCGGTGCATGCGCGTTCCAAAATCAGCCGCATCCTCACTTCTCTCGACACTTTCAACTGAGAGAGGCTCCGTTCCGGATTCAACTTCTTTGCTTTCAGAAAAATGATCCCATTGCGGCACACTCCATCCCCGGCCATAAGCACTCCAAAATTTCTCGGGATCTTTGGCAAAAAGCACATAAGCACTCACCGGAAGATCGATAACTTTTGAAAATTCCGCGGGCTTAACGGACCTCAGTCGTTGAAAAATTCGTTCGGCTTCCGGAGGAGAATCCACCGCGACCGCCGACAAAACTTCTTTTGGATTCAGTAAATCTTTCAAGAGCGTTTGAAAGCGCGGCTTTTCTGAGTAAGCTTTTACGGAAACCGAGGTGACATCGGCACCGGCTGCGGGCAACGACACTTCATCAATCAAATCACGCGACTGCATCACCCAATCCATCCAGGAACCCATTTCGGCGTAAGTTTCTTTTTCTTTCTTACTTTCCTTCCAAACTCCTGACAAAATCAACCGGTTTTCCGCGCGCGTGACGCCCACGTAAAAAAGCCGCTTGCGCTCAGCGTCGGCCCGCGCTTTACGCGACTCATTCAACCGATCAAAAAACCATGTGTTTTCATTTTCACCGGTCAGCGGATTTTTAAGTTTGAGCGCGAAACCCTCATGAGGCACCGTAATCACCGGAGAAGTTTGCTGCGTATTTTTTTTAGCGCCTAAGTCCGCGAGAAAAACCACCGGAAACTCGAGACCTTTGGCTTTATGCAATGTCATTAATCTGACCGCGTCGATTTCATCATCATCCGCCATCGTGTCGGATGAACGCACTTCCTGAAACTGCAGCCGTTTCACGAGACGCAAAAAATCATGCGCGGAAAGATGTCCCCGCCCTTCTTGTCTTCGCGCTAATTGAATAAATTTTCGAATATGGCTATAACGGCGGACTCCCGCCGGCTGCGCCAAAGCCCAAACTACATATCCCGTTTTTTCAATCGCTTCTTCCAGCAAATCACTCAGACGAACAGCGTCCTTGCGTCTGCGCCAATCCTGAAAACAGCCCCAAAATAATTCCAGTTTTTGCTTTTCATCTTCGCGAATTTCCGGAATTTCGCGAAAATGAGACAAGCCGTCAGAAAGCGGGTTTTTATCGTTTACTGATTTGGCATTCTCGGCGAGCCAAAAAAGCGTTTCATCATTGACGCGCACAAATGGCGACCGCAGAAGCGCGGCAAGAGGAACATCCGCGAGAGGGTTTTGCAAACATTCCAGAAAACTGATCATGTCCCGAATTTCGGGCTGACTGTATAAACTTGCGCCGGAGACAGACAAATAAGGAATTTGCGCGCGGCGTAAAGCGTATTCATAAAGCGCGCTATGAGTC
The DNA here is from genome assembly GCA_964610145.1 of uncultured bacterium. GTDB lineage: Bacteria > Omnitrophota > Omnitrophia > Omnitrophales > Aquincolibacteriaceae > Multiplicimicrobium. The sequence goes on from CAZSVD010000385.1 coordinate 7,813, forward strand.
ATGCCCGCAAAAAGCAGCACCATATCTCCGTAAGCCACACCCTCGGCACGCAAAGCCTGAATGCGTGCGACAATCGCGGCACCTTCTCTAAGCCGCGCTTCATCTTTATCACCGTCGCTGGATTCGGAAATTAAAAGAACCTCCGGCTTTGTGTTCTGATTTTTAATTTTTTCTTTGTCTTTGGCAGCGGTCAGCGCGTCAAACCGGAAAGCGCTATCCTCAGCCCAAATCCGCTCAAAAAAAGAATTTGAAAAATCAAGAATCGCCGGATCGCTTCGGAAGTTATCCGAAAGCGCGAGACGGCATGCGCCCTCTGATTTCTCAAAAACCTCTTCCTGTTTACGGAAAAGTTCCGGCTCCGCGCCGCGAAATCCATAAATCGACTGTTTATAGTCGCCCACCAAGAAAACTTCCGCGGACGGCATTAAAAACTGCACAAACGCCATTTGCAAATAACTGGTATCCTGAAACTCATCGACAAAAACATGTCGAAAATTGCGACGCAAAGCATGAGCCACCATGCGCGCTCCGGACGAATCACCATGCACCAGTTTTAATGCCTGCGTTTGCAAATCATCAAAATCAAGCGCCTGTTGCTCTTCTTTTTTCTGTCGATAAATTTTTTCAAAACCCAAAGCGGCCTGTTCAAAAAAGATCAAGGCTTCTTCCGCCAAAGGCTCAAGCCGCCACGAAGCCCATTCTTTTGAAAAATTCTTCCATGGCGTAAGCTTGGGCGAAGTGCCATGCTTTTTGAGCCATTGCAAAAAATTTTCGTAGTCAGCCCAGGACCATTCTTTCTTCATCAGCCAATTTTTCCATTCTTCGCGATTCACCTTATCCGTGACATTTTGAAAAAAAGTTTCCGCCTGAGCGGCCCAGCTTTTTTGCAGAGGTGTTATCTTTGCGAGACGAATCTTTTTAGCCTCAGCAAAATATTCCGCTAATCCGATACCTTGATGACAGGCCGCGTAGTAAACATCCAAAATCGCGGATTGGGCGGCTTCTTCACCATAAATATCAAAAAATCGGAAGCCTTCATCCTTTTGCTCAAAAAGAGAAGTTGTCCATTCATAGAGCGCGTCCTCTTTGAGAAGATCCGTTTCTTCATTTTCTAAAACCCGGAAATCCGGATCAACGCCGGCTTCCACCGGGTGCTCTCGCAAAAGTCTGGCCGCGAAACCATGGAAGGTCGAAATCGCGGCCGATTCCAAAGCCTGCCGGGCTTGAGGCATGTTTGCTTTTTGAAACCGCTCGGACAGGCGCTGTTTAATTTCTCCCGCTGCTTTGTCGGTAAAG
>CAZSVD010000386.1:0-3493 GCA_964610145.1 uncultured bacterium
TTTCAAAAACGATCAGCAAATCGGAAGCGATATATTTTTTAAGAATATGCGCGCCAAACGCGCCAAATATAACTGAGAGTAATCCGAAAATTGAGGCGGCAATAAAAAGAAGTCTTTGCATGTGAGAATTATACGCGCAAAAGACAGTCGCTTAAAACTTAAATCTCGAAACTAGTTCCGCGCAAGAACGCGGGGAAGATCTTTGTCAGCAGCGACCTTCGAGTAAAGCGGATTGGGATTCATAAGCTCAACAATATCCAGCTTCATGGATCCGCGGGTATAGGACGCCATATCCAAAATTTGCGTATCCATACGAATCGCGTCTTCCGGACAGGCTTCAACACAAAATCCGCAAAAAACACATTTACCCAAATCAATATCAAAGCTTTTGGGACGCTTTTCAATATTCACATCGGGATGTTCTTCCGCCACAATCGTAATACATTTCGCGGGGCAAATCGTTTCGCACATCATGCAGGCCACACAACGCGTGGATCCGTCCTGACGTTTAGTTAAACGGTGACGGGTACGCAGCCGGCTGGGCGGCTTACGCTTTTCTTCCGGATACATAATCGTCACGCCGGCGCGAATCGCTTTAAAAAGACCCAGCCAATGCATGGTGTGAAAGAAAAGATTTTTCCAGAAGTGTCCGCCCGTAATCCAAACTCCGCGAAGAATTTCAGGAACGTAAAGCTGCTGCCAAATATTGAGAACAGGCCGGTTAACGACCTTGGTTTTGATTGCCATAAGAGCGCAAATTGTAGCATACCCGCCCCACTGCGCCAACCACCCAAAATGATCCGGTTAGGCCGATGCCATAACCATAAAACGGGTATAAATTCCGTTCGCCAGGGCCTGCAAATTAAGCCTTTGATAGAATTGATAAATTTGCTGTAGAGTTAAAATCTGCGTATCCGGAACAGCTTGCCGGACTTCATCGGCCAAATCAGAGTCCTCCGCGGTAAACCAAGCTCGAACTTGTACGCCTTGCTTAGAAACATAGCGAACGGCGTCGCTTGCCCGTCCGAAAGCTTTCATGTTTTTTAAACCTTTCGCATCGATTTGTTTTTGAATTTCACGGGCTTGAAATTCATCTTTCGCTAAAATCGCCGCGTATTGTCCGCTAAAAAGCTGTTCGGCCGCATTTAAAAAGTTTTTACCCACCGCTAAATCAGCTCCTAAAATATAGCGATCGGAAATTTGCGCGGCCGGATGAAAAATTTTCAAAGCTTTTGATATTTTGGTTTGAGATAACTTTGCCGAAACAGCCGGAAAATATTTTTCAAAGAAAATGCGAAATTCTTGCCGTGTCATTCCTAAAACAAGCTCCGCCGAAACAATTTGATCCGTCACTTCCGCCGCAACTGTTAGCCGCGCCGGCTGATTTAACTCCGCAGATCTCGATACATCATTCGCTGTGCGTGTTTCAGAGCGATTTGGAACTGCTCCGATTCGTAAACCCTCGTCATCCCAGTCATAATCATAAACACGCGCCTCGGTACCGCGGCTGATTTCTTCTAAGCGCTGAATCAACGCGGCTTTTTTACCTTCTTTCGCGACAAGCACCATGAACCCACCGCCGCCAGCACCACTGACCTTTCCGCCGTTGATCAGGTTATTAACTTGCTTAAAAATTTCTTCTATCCAATCAGTTGTTACATCAGGACCAACAACCTCCTTATGAACAGTCCAATATTCAGAAAGCAAGCTGCCGAATAAATCTATGTCTCCTTTTGCCAGAGCATCAAAAATTTGATTGCCAATTTGGCGTGACTTTAAACTGGCATTAAAAGCTTTCTTATCCCGAATCAAATAATCCCGAATCATGTCCTTCAAAATAGACCGGGTTTGATGCCCGGTTCCAAGATAAAGCAAAACCATGCGATCTTTCAGTTCCTTTTTGATTTTGGCGCTTACTTCAAACGGCTTTGTTTCGGGAATCGGATTGCTCGTCTTAGAAAAAACCTCTTTGAATTCACCCCAAATACCTCCTACCGGGTCTTGCCATCCTCCCAAAACCCCTATCATCTGCTCAATTTGCAGAACATCGCCGACAAGCATCTCGCGATTTACGATTTGATTGGTGATGGTGCGTAAAACAGCTAACACGGTTGCGGCGAGAATACTGCTAACGCCAAGTCCCGAACCCATCGGAACATTCCGGGCGTCCGTAATAATTTCGAGTCCGCCGCCCATTCGCTGTAAAGTAGCTTCAAGCGGCTCCGTGTCGTTTTCGCGCAAAATGCCGGTTACGAGAAGGGCCATTTTCACGATCGAAAACTGATCGGAATTCCCTTCCAATTCCAATTCTTTGCGACTTGCAAATGTCTTTTCGGAAGCCGTATCGACGGACCGAACCCGTATAACCGGCTGCGGAATGACACGTACACCGGTATAAATTGTGCGCTCTGATCCTAAATTAACAGCCACATTCAAGACTCTACCTCTTTTTTCCATGGAAATCGGAATTAGATCCGATCCGCTGGCGCTTGTAATATCCAAACGCACGGGAGCATCAGACTCAACCAGTTCAACATCAGTCCTAAACTTCAGTTCGTGTCTTGATCCGAAACCGGAATGCCATTCCACTGCTGCCCGAATCGCTCGCCTGATTTCTGTTACTGCTTTATTTTCGAGCTCAGCAGCCTTGCTCGGCTGATTTAAACGGCGCTCATAAATCCATGCAGCCGTCATCAGTGCTCGCGCTTGATGTAGACCTTCGACATCGGCTTCAAAATATTTTTCCAAATATTGTGCGATTTGACCTAAGTCGGCATCGGAAAGTTCCGCAGGCAATAAATCTTCGATCGTTTCATCACCTTCTTTCTGGATAACTGAAACAATATTTTGTGCCGTTTCAAACGCAGCTCCTTTAAAGCCATACCAACCCTCTCTGCGCGAAACGGCACTGACCAAAATAGGAACTGACGTAGGATCGGCCGTGTCACGAAAATGCGTCGAGTTCTCTTCAAATCCAAAATCTCCTATTACATAAGAGGCCCCATCGAGTCCGTTCTCTGCCATGATTTTTTTAAGCATCGCATGGTCGAGCGCTTTTCCAAATTCGTTGCGGCCATGAATCGCGAGCGAAAGCTGATGGTTCGGCGCTCTGTCTAAATTACTCTCCTGGGAAAACTGCTTAAGGTTGCGCGCGACTCTGCGAATTGTTTCTTCATTTTCAGCTCCCGCCAAATAAACGAATTCGATTTCAGCATCAGGATTTAACTCGCGCAAAGCATGAACGGTCTGTTCGCCAATCTCTCCCGATTCAAGCCCATCACCGCTATAAAGCAGAAAAGGATAAAAATGGCAAACAACCTGCTTGACGAGCCTGTGGCGTTTTTCTTTCCAAACATCATCTTTAGGCGGGCCAGCCTTATCCGTACCATCACCCTGCGGGACATCCACAACATTTTCAAATCCAACCTTGTGGGCATTAAGGCCACGCAGCACTTGCCTCTAAACGATTTGATTGCCAGTAATCGGTACAACT
>CAZSVD010000387.1:0-4333 GCA_964610145.1 uncultured bacterium
ATAAAGAATCGAGTGGTCACAGGCACCGATCAAAAGCGGTTTTTCCAGATTGATTTTATCTTTGGCACAAAGTGCCGTGGAAGCCTGCCCCTCGGTTAAATGATTCAATGAAATAATTTCTGATAACGGAAATTCCTTTTCCAGCCGTTGCTCTGCCTCGGCATTTCGCAACTCATCCCGCGTCACAAAAAAAGTGCGGTTTCCGCGCGGCAAACTTTTTGCGGACTCTCCAACCATCATCCCGCGATTCACCGCAATGTAGGGTTTCGGCAAGGCGTAGCCCGCGTCGGAGAAACGTTTCCCCGCTCCGGCCATCAATATCAAAACATCCATATCGTAAGTTTCTTTTTTTTCCGCCGCCCTCGCTGACGCCGCCGTAAAAAAGTCGGACCAATAAACATACTCTTCCAAATCTTCCGGGGTTCCCCACTGCAGCATAAACGGAATGGGATAAATTAAAATTTTAAGTCCGTCTTCTTTCATCAGCTGATAGATTTGGCTGACATAATGCTCGCCATTGATAAGCCAATCTTTGCGACTCTCGATCTCTTTAAAATACTTCTTAATATAAGAACCTTTTTTAAAATAATAAGTGCCAGAACTCGTCCAGTCTTTTTCTTTGCTGTCATGCCATGAAAACTTTTCACGGATTTCTTTCATCCATAAACCTTCCGCATCTAATGTCGCGTATTGATTGGGACCCAAGAGATGCGGATGAAAACCTCGGTAACAAACCACCGCGCCGTCACAATCATTTTCGCGCATGGTTCTTTTGAAATGTTCATAATCCCAAACCCATGAAAAATCGCAGTAGTTCACCACGATGGGCTCGTCATCCTGAATCGATCCAAGCATTTGGTTGACCGTGGCAATTGGCCCGCCCTTTTCATACGGCATCGAAATAATTTCGCCCTGAGGCGCCAAAGATTTGAGAACGGCGCGCATTGACGTGTTTTGATCATGTTCATGGTTAATTCCAAAAACAAACTGATCTTGCGGAGAAAAGCGGCGGAGAACATGCTCCACCACGGTTTGACCTTCAACCTCAATCAGCGTTTTGGGGGTTTGATAACCGGCGGCAAGAAAGCGCTTTCCGCGACCGGCCATGGGAATCACGATTTTCATAAGCGGGCCTGGCGATATTTTTCTTCGTCCATTTTTAAAAGCAGGTCAACCTCTCCTTGCGAAATCCAACGAGGCGACCAGCCCTTTTGCGCGATACACGCAAGAGCTTGTTTTACGGCGAGCAAAGTTTCATCGCGCGCGATCTTTCCTTTCCCCGATAAGTTTCCGGTCGATGACAAACCATAAACAGCGTGGTCCGGTGTTAAGCATTTTCCGGGATCAATCTCGGGCAATTTTTGCGGATCTCCAAAAAAGCTCTGCAGTCGAAAAAGCACCTCTTGGTGAAGATCCATGGCCTTTTTTTTAAGGGCTGAAGAAACAAACAACCCATGATTTTCCAAAAATAACACCAGATCATTTTGTGCCGCCGCCGCGGGAATAGTCGCTTTCACTTTTTCAAAAAGTTTTTTCCCGGGCGTCGCGTAATCTACCCACACAAACGGCGATTCAGGAAACAACTCTTTAAATTGATTTTTTGCCTCATAGCTGGAAACATAGGCTGAAACCAAAACAGGATGCGTGTGAATCACAAAAGAGCCCAACAACGTATGAAGCGGTGTTTCCATGGAAGCTTTGCCGTATTCTTCATCCAGGGGCTGCCCCGTCTTCGCATCAACCACCGCATAACCCTGATCCACAGAAACCTCTTCCAGAAAACATCCCGAAGCTTTCACCCACATTTTATTTTGATCTTTAACAGAACAGTTACCACCGCCCCCCTGAACCCACTGCGGATGCACGCCTGCAAAGCGGGAGATTTCAATCAGATCAGCAAGCATCGGTGAGGATTTCATAAATCCGTTCGCTTAATGCGTTTTCATCTTGTGGTTGTATAAAAGCAGAAAAACGAGTTGAGTCACCCCTTTGTGTCCCTTCAACCAACCGCGAGAGTTAATAAAAAGCTCATCGAAATTTAAATCCAACTGATAAGCTATCTGCCGGACATCTTGCCCGGAAATCAAACCGCAAACGGCAAGCTCTTGCTTGTTCACCGTGGAAATATGCTCTACGGTTAATCCATCGACACGTGAAAGCAATGAAGCCAAATCTTCTAAATCCACACTGTTATCCAGAATGAATGTCGTGCGTAATTTAATTTTATCCGCAGATGCATTTTCAAGTTCTCCCTTCTCCGCGGGATCGGTGCGAATCACAAGATCGGCAAAATCATACTGAGGCTCAATAAATTTTTGGCGGTCTTCCTGACGGGCCGAAATTTGCTCCAAAACTTTCTCAGGGGAATATCCGCGGCGGCGAACGTCACGCTGAATCTTCCAGAACCTGCGCAATGACTCATCCGTATCGAGATAGATTTTGATACAAAGCAAATCCCGCATTTTTTTTAAATAGAAAGGATGCAACCCCACAAAAAAAACAAATTTGTTCGGCTGCACAGCCTGCGGATTGGTGAATTTACCGGTTTTGTGATCGTAATGCACCATTTCAACCGCGTGGCCATCCTTAAGCGCTACAGCCAACTCCGCTCCCTCGTGAAGTCGGTTGGCAGAAGGATTCAAGTGCGTAAAAACATTCCAATTCTGATTACCCCTCTCCCATTTGTGAAAATCATCCCCAAAGATTGGTATCGAACGCGTTTTCCCGACCAGGTTACGTAAAACGCGCAGCACCGTATGTTTGCCCGTGCCGCTGTCCCCCGCAATTCCGATGAGAAGTGGCGACTCGGCCACGCGCAGCTCTTCGTTTTTCTTCACGCCTAAATTAAACATCCACAGCGCAATAAAACCGACCGAAGCCATGACCATCGATAACGCAAAATCTTTGACCGGAAAAGTTTCTTGAAGCCGGCCAATCCAAGGCTCCTGCTTTTCAAAGAAAAAAAGAAAGTATCCGACATAAACCAGGTTATAAATTAAAAAAGGCGCCCGTGAATAATCTTTGTTGTGCATATAAAAGTAAACTAAGAACGGAAAAGACCACATAAACCATCCCGGCATCGGCGGCACAAAAACAACCAAAACGGCAAATGCAATGCCCAAAAACATCAAAAGTATTTCCCGGTTTAGTTTTTTGTAAGAAGCAAACTTAATAAAAAGCAAAACCAATACCGTCGGGCACACAATCAACTTCAGGGATGACGAAAGCGGAACCACGAAATCAAAAAATCGATTTTGCTCGGGCGAATGAAAGACCATTTCACGAAAAGCAACGGACCCGGCGTAAGGAGCCAAAAATGCAAAATAAGTCACGCCGAAAACCAACAGGTATGCCGACATTTTCCAAGCGGAAATTTGTTTTTTGTATAAAAACACCCACAAGAACGGAAGAGCGATTAACACATGGCTTTTAGTCGCCGCGGACAAAGCCAAAACAAGCGTAAAAACAAAATATCGCCGTTCGACAAGAAAGTACACCGCGGTAAAAAACAATGCTGTGGGAATAATATCCAGCTGACCGTGAATGTAGTTAACAAAAAAGACAATCGGCGAACACCAGTAAATCCAAAGCAATTTATCCTGCTGCCCCGGAAAAAACTTACGAAGCCGGATAAAAAGCAAAAGATCAAAAACAAACAGCGGAAGGCGCGCCGCAAAAAGATGCAGCGCCGAAACCATATGCCAATCCCCCGTCAAAAACGGCGCAAATAAAATCCGTGAAGCAGCCATAATCCAAAGCATAAGTCCCGGGTACGGAAACATTCGCAGCATGTTTTTCCCGAAAAAAAAGTCCCAAGGATTATGAAAATGGTTCGCAACGAACCAATTCAGGAACGGAACAAAGAAATCGGTCAGGTAGGATGAGGCAAAATAAAATGACGCGGCGATTTTAAGCGCCGACATTCCCAGAAAAACACCCGAAAACCAGACGCTCTTTTTATGCTGTGAATGAGGTGAAGACATACCGCTTATATTTCGGCTTTTCAAGCGCTGTTCTTAATGATGAAGCATAAAAAAAGGGAGGCTATTTTCATAGCCTCCCTTTTCAAAGGAACCCGGATAAATCTTAGTACTGAGCTTGATTTTGATTCGCTTCCGCCTGCTTCTTTGCCGCCATCGCGCGCGCGATGCGAGACAAACTTTCCATACGCGCTTTGCGAGTCGCTTCATCACCCGCGGTCAAAATGCGTACCGCTTGAGCGCGCTGATCGGGAGAAGAGCTCGGCACATATGAAGATGCGTTTGCCATCGACGGAGCTTCAACGGAAACCCGCTTCGACTGAGTCGAGTACGAGGATTTCTTTTTCTTGCTG
>CAZSVD010000388.1:0-1649 GCA_964610145.1 uncultured bacterium
GCATCGTCCGGGGTTTCGAAATACGCGTGATCAATGGGTGTTTGGTTTAATTTTAGGCGGAGCCGCCGGAAATTGGCTCGACCGTGTGCAATATGGCGCCGTGATTGATTTTTTAGACTTTCGAATTTGGCCTGTTTTTAATGCTGCCGATTCCGCGATTTCTATCGGAGTGGGAATTTATCTTTTGTATCTTCTAAGAAGCTCGGCTTCAAAGCAGTCTGTATGAATGAATGGAAAGTAGAGCTCCCCAATGATGTCGGTTTTCGTCTGGATGTTTATCTTGCCGGTAAGCTGAAGGGCGTACATTCCCGGTCCCAAATTCAAATTTCAATTCGTGAAGGCGGTGTGCTTGTAAATGGCGCGCCGGCCAGCGTGCATTATGCCGTCAAAATGGGCGATGTGATTACGCTCCGGCCTTTTGAAATTTCAAGCGATATGCCGCTCGCGGAAAAAATAGATTTGGATATTCGTTATGAAGATGAGGATTGTCTTGTCGTCTATAAGCCTGCGGGGTTGGTGGTTCATCCCGCACCGGGAAATCCTTCGGGAACTTTGGTCAATGCGCTTTTGGGGCATGTCAAAGATTTGGGCAGCGTTGGTTCAGCAGAACGTCCGGGGATTGTGCATCGCCTTGATAAAGACACCTCCGGATTGCTTGTGGTCGCTAAAAACAAACAAGCCCACACGAATCTTTCCAAGCAATTCAAAGAGCATACGATTGATCGTGTCTATTATGCGGTTGTGCGCGGAATTGTTCAGCACGACGAAGGGAAGTGCGAAGAGCCGGTTGGGCGCGCGTACATGAGCCGCAAAAAAGTGGTTATTAAACCTTCGGGCGGAAAAGACGCGTTAACTTATTACAAAGTGCTGAAGCGTTTTAACAACGCCACTTTTGTTGAAGTTCGGCTTCAAACGGGGCGCACACATCAAATTCGTGTCCATTTTCAGCATATGGGGCATCCGGTTTACGGCGATAGCTTATATGGTTATCCTTCCAAACTGATTAACCGTCAGGCGCTTCATGCTGCTGTCATTGGTTTTGATCATCCGCGCACGGGGAAACTAGTGCATGTGACTTGCGATATGCCGGAAGATATGCGCAATCTTCTGAAGATGATTGAAACCGAAGAGGCCTAAGCCGATTTCTTAGCCGGAAGTTTCTCAAAATGAAATTATTTCAAAAAATCTCCGTCTTTCTTGAAATGATCAAATTTGAACATTCTCTGTTTGCTCTGCCTTTTGCGTATCTCGGAATGATTTTAGCGGCGCATGGATGGCCGGGATGGGAAAAGTTTTTTTGGATTACATGCGCGATGGTTTCATTTCGTACGATGGCGATGGCGGCGAATCGCTTGGTCGATGCTTCGATTGATGCTTTAAATCCCAGAACAGCTACGCGCGCGATTCCGGCGGGTCTTCTCAAACGCTCTTTTGTTTGGAGCGCGGCAATCCTTTCGCTGATTTTATTTAGCTTTGTATGCTCTAAGTTGAATCCGCTTTGTTTGAAGCTTTCGATTGTCCCGATCGCCTTGGCATGGCTTTATCCGCTTTTGAAGCGTTTTTCAATTCTGTGCCACTTTTTGCTTGGATTTGTATTGGGAATTGCTCCTTATGGCTCCTGGCTGGCTATTGATCCGGGATACTCCTGG
>CAZSVD010000389.1:0-9365 GCA_964610145.1 uncultured bacterium
CAGCCGAAGGAGCAGGCGCAGGTGGATTTTTAAAAACAGATCCGGAACTGGGAAACTTCAAGTCCTGTTTTGTATTACGATAATCAAAATTGGCCTGCATTTCTTTTGCAATTTCATCTTTGACGCCCGGCTTAAAATGAAACCGCGCTTCGGTCACAAAAGCTCCTGCCGGAAGTTTGGACTTCCGGTAAGAAAATTCTAAATCAGAACATGTCAGCGTATGCTCTTTGCCATGCGAATCCAAAATACGGACATTCCGCAAAACATCCGCGGTTTCATGTTTCACGCCTGCCTGACGGCTGAATCCGGCATTCATATAAACCGCTCCGCCAACTGTTCCCGGGATATTGGCAAAAAACTCGGCACCCGCGAGACTATGATTGCAGCAAAACTTTGCCAAACGGTATAAGTGCACACCAGCACCGGCAATCACTTCATTGCGTTCAACGCGAATATCTTCACTGCGGAAACGAAGCATGGAAATGACAATTCCCGCATATCCCTCATCATCAAAAACCGCGTTGGAACCTTTACCAAGAATAAAGTAAGGAAGCTTTTCTTCATGAGCCCAAGCCAAAATAGCCGACAACTCCTCGGTTGTTGTAGGCTCAGCAAAATAATTCGCGCGTCCCCCCACCTGCATGGTGACAAAGGCCGAAAGCGCGACGTTACGCCTGATTTTTAGATCTGTAGCTGCTGACAAATTCATCCGCTATTTCCCCAATATCCCCTGCACCCAAAAAAGCAATCACTTCATTCGAAACCCGTCTCTGCAACAAAGTCGGAATAAGATCCTTTTTTCTGACCATCGTAATTCGCTGAACACCCTGTTTCCGCGCTTCCTCATAAATCATTTCAATGCTCACATTATCGGGATTAAGCTCTCCCGCGGCATAAATATCAGTCAAAAGAACTTCCTGAGCTTCGTTTAGCGCATCCGCAAACTCACGAAACAAATGACGGACTCTCGAATAACGATGTGGCTGAAAAATAGTCACGACTTTACGGCCTGACGACTGCAGCGCCCGAAGTGATGCCGTAATTTCCGTGGGATGATGCGCGTAATCATCCACAACCGTCACCGCTTCATTTTCGTACTTAATTTCAAGGCGGCGACGTGTTCCGCGAAATTCAGCGATCGCCTCCTTAAGCAAATTCAGATCAAAGCCTAATTGCAAACAAACAATTAATGCGCCCATGGCATTATAAATATTATGAATCCCGGGCACTGACATACGAATACGCGTCAAAAAGAATTCCCCTTCGTAGAGATCAAACTCAGAACCAAACGAAAGAAAATCCACATTACGCGCGGAAAAATCATTGGTTTCCTGCAACCCGTAGCTCAAACTGGGTTTGCCGGAACTTTTTACGACTTGATGCAGGAAAGCATCGTCACCGCAATGCACCGCCAACCCGGGAAAATGAAAACGCTTTAAAAACTTGCGAAAAGATTCGCCCAACGCGTCCATCGATTCATAACTTTCATGATGATCCATTTCAAGGTTGGTGATAATCGCATAGTTAGGAGAGAAAAGCTCATGCGTGCGGTCACTTTCATCGACTTCCGCCACAAAGTAACGGTTTGCTCCCGAAAGAATATTGCTTCCGAAATTAAGCATTTCACTTCCGACAAAACTGGTCGGAGATTTTCCGAGTTTTGCCAATAGAAATGAAACCATCGCGGAGGTGGTCGTCTTCCCGTGGGTTCCGGTAATCGCAATTGAAGTTTCAGATTGATTAAATACCGCAGCAAGAGCCTGCGCGCGGTGACAAATCTTGATTCCCTTTTCCTGAGCGTATCGCATCTCAATATGCTTGGGAGAAATTGCGGAAGAATAAATCAGAAGATCAACGCCTTCACAGCCGGGCTTTTCTTGTCCCGTGGTGACGGCAATACCTTCCTGTCTAAGCTGATCCACAATCGGCGTTGCTTTTAAATCAGAACCTGAAACTTCAAAACCCAAACTCTTGAGAATTCGCGCGAGACCGCTCATACCCGCCCCGCCGATTCCGACGAGATAAACTTTACGGACATTTCCGAAAAGACTTTGATAATCCGGATCTAAAAATTGCATTTTATTGATTTACTGTTTTTTGAGCCAAAGCCCAAAGTTGTTCATGTCCATTTCCACAAGCCAACTCACGCATTTTTTGTGAAGCCCGCGTATAAGCCTCAGGTCTTTTAACCCAATCCCGCAGGACACCCGCAATCCAACCCGATGCCTTTTCATTTTGATCGTGCATCATCGCGCCCCCCGCTTTGACGAAGTAAAGCGCGTTATTATTCTGATGTCCTTCCGCATGCGGATAAGGAATAAAAACCGTCGGAATCCCGTATAAAGCCTGTTCAAACGCGCTGTTCGCCCCCGCACGGGAAATCGCCATGTGCGCGCGATTATACACGAGCGGCATCGCTTCAAAAAAGGGGTAAACTTCCGCGCGAATCGACAGACTTTGATATCGCTGGCTCACCGACGACTCCTGCCCTTTTCCCGTGATATGTATAACGGCAAATTGCTGTCTTTCTTCAGCGGATAAATCAGAAAAGGCGTCCAAAACCGCGTTATTTAAAAAAGCAGAACCTTGTGATCCCCCGACAATCAAAACAGTAAAAGGATGCGCCGCTTTTTGCTCCACGAATATAACATGATCCCGGATATCTTTCCGAATCGGGAGCCCCGAAAAAACAACGCTGCCAGAAGGAGTTTTTTTGAATTCCGTTTCGGGAAAAGAAACTGCTATTTGCTTTACTTTGTTCTGAAGCATGCGGGTGGCTTTGCCGGGAAATTGATTTTGCTCGTGAATGATCGTCGGAATACCACGCCAAACCGCGAAAAGCACCCCAAAATAAGAGACAAAACTACCGAAGCCAACCACCAAATCGGGCCTAAAACGGGATAAAAGCTGCCAACTTTGCCAAACCGCCCGAGGAATACTGAACAGCCCCCGAATCCCCGCGGCAGAAAGACCTATCGGAGTACCAAACTCGGGAAGATAAACAATATCGCTGAATATTCCGGCCGGAAACTTAGAGCAAAGGCCCTGAGCCCGAACACTGGTTACTAAAATAATTCGGGTCGCGGAAGAATCCTGATGAACAGCCTCAGCAAAAGACTGCGCGGGAAACAAATGCCCGCCGGAGGGGCCCGAAAAAACAACGATCGTCTTCATCGAATGCGCCTGATTTTTCTCAGCATCTCAAATCCGCCGCGAGTTCTGTGCCAAAGGACACAGTTGTTTGAGCGCCGGATTGAGATGCGAAGCCGGCCGCGGCTCGAGCGGCAAGCCTGTCCGGCGTTGAGGACACAAAGCCATTCGGCGAATGAGCAAACATCACTGAGGTTTCCATTCGACGCGGGTGTGCCTATCACAAGCCAATATCAGCCCCACCGCGATCAAGTTCGCGACAAGCGCGCTGCCGCCGTAACTAATAAACGGCAACGGCAATCCTTTTGTGGGAACAAGTCCCGTCGCAACCATCATGTGGATCATAGCCTGAATGACAAGATAATACCCCAGAAGCAACACGAGCAACTTTTCAAAAATTTGCTGCCGTCTTTCCGCGATTTTAATCACCGCGTAATAAATCACCAGAAAAGCCGAAATCACAAGACATGTTCCCCAAAGCCCTAACTCTTCGCCAATAACCGCAAAAATAAAATCATTATGCCCGGAAGGCAAATAATAAAGCTTCTGAGTTCCCTGTCCTAATCCCGCGCCGCCTGCTCCGCCCAGCGCAAAAGAAAGCAAGGATTGAATAATCTGAAATCCTTTGCCCTGCGGATCTTCCCAGGGATTCAAATAAGCTTCCAGACGATGCATGCGGTAAGGAACCCGCACAATTAAAAAATAAAACGCCGGAATCAAAACTCCCAACGCGATCGCGACATAACGAACCTGTAATCCGGTCACAAAAAAAGCGACGCTGGTGAGAATCACCAAAAAAGCAAAGGATCCTAAGTCAGGCTGAATCAAAACCAATAAGCACACCATCCCGATTAAAATCGCGGGCGGAATGTAAACCGTCAAAACCCCCTTTTGAACCAATGCAACTTTGCGGGACATATAGTCAGCTAAAAAGAGACAGGCCGCCAACTTCACGAACTCTGCCGGCTGAATATTAATTCCGCCCAGACTGATCCAGCGCCGTGCGCCGCCGGCAGAACGGCCGAGACCCGGAATAAAAACCATAATCGTAAGTCCGATGGCGATGAACATAATCGTTCGGGCGTGATCTTTGTAGAAAGGCAATGGAATCGAAGCGGTAATAAAAAAAGCAACGACACCTAAAATCGCAAAAAAGCATTGGCGCGCAAGAAAAAAAGAAGCGTGATGATATTGCTCCGCCGCAACAACGGCACTCGAACTGTAAACCATCACCAGTCCGAACCCGAGCAATAAAAACGCCGCCCAAAATAAAATACGACCTTCGCGTGACATGGCGGGAATTATACTCGCGGTTCGCTCTAATTCAAATTAGGATTTATGGACTCAACATCCCCAGATCACCCAAAATTCCGTAAGTAAAAACCTCGGGAACTTGCCCCAAGGTTTTCCAACTTCCGAAAAGGTTTTGTTACGCGGCGACGGCGGTCGCGTGCTGCGCTTTAAATAACGTTGCGATAAACTTAGAAAGCTGACTCTGAACAATTTCAAGTCTGCCGTTATTTATTCGCAATACCCCCTCTTGAACTTCACCCCCAACCTCAAAAAGCAATTTATTAATTTCCTCCATAACAGCTTGCGCGCCCTTTTGGGTTTTCATTTTGGTTTTCAAATCTGCTTGTGACGCAAGCAACGCCGCAATCAAAAGCTGCAATGCGACACGCGTCCCCTCAAGCTCAGGGCCGAAATGTCCCTCTTCATTGGCTACTCCGATTGCACTTATTCCCAAACGCTCAAGAACCGCATTGATTTTTGACGCAGGATCAACAGCAGCAGCATCAGCTGCTTTGGGATTAATATTCGTCACCGTGAAACCATGCTTGGTGAATAAATCGCGCAACGCCGGATCGGCTACCAACTGAATAGCTCCAATCAGATTAGTCAAATCCGCGGTGATCTTTTCGTTGAGGGATTGCTGCATTGCCGGAGTAACCTGCACTTCAAGAGCAATTGTGGGTTTATTAATCAATTGATTTAAATTGGCCGCCATAAGCCGCCCCAATAAAATTCTGAACCCATAATTATTTTCATCTGCGCTTGTAACCCGGGGTGCATTTTCGATCGCCGAATCATGAGCGGCAATACTTCTCAGCAGATCTTCAAACAATTGCAACCTAGCCCCATCAAGGCTCGCAATGCGATCTGCCAAAGCCAAAATACCTTTTTGATCAAGTGAGGATGGGTTTTGAAAAAATGAAACGACTTCTTTGCCTGCCTCTTGCTCAGCTTCTGTAAGCGCAACTTGCTGTCGACTTTCGGAACGACTCGATCGAACATATCGGTCAAGCACTTGGGAGAAAGCTTCCGCACCATTGTTCATATCAAATATTTCAAAAAGCTCTTCATTTTGAATCACACCAATAGCTAGTGCTTTATTCCAAAGTTTTGTGGCAGCGTCTTCTCCTTGTTTTTCCTTAATAGTTTCACCGCGCCGAAACCTTTCAACCATATCCACTAAAACATCTGCAGCGCGGCCGCTGCCTTTAATCAAAACAGTCGGACGACGCTGCTCAATATCAAACTTAAGCTCATCGAGTGTAATTCCGCCTCCATTGGCTAAAACATTCACAGATGGTTTTTCGTGAGTCAGTTTTTTTAGAATTTCATACTTCACCTCAGCGCTATCAAGCCATGGTGATGGCTTACGTGCCATAGCACCCCAAATATCTCCCATCGTTTTGGTTTCATCACCAAACCGAGGCTTATTAGGATCTCTAGGCTTAACCGTAATAATATGGGAGTGATTCGGATCAATTGCATGCAGATCTTTTCCGGAATCAATCAAATTAACAAGTCCGCCTGCCATGTCAAGAGTAACAGAGCCCTGCTGCACTTCGAGAACTAAAGACGATGTCTGTGTTACAAGACGAACCTTGCCTTCTTCACCGGATAGCTTTATTTTTTCCTGGGGTGCGATACCAATTAAATCAAAAATATAGTTACTGGCTTTTCTGACTAACCCAGCTGTTTCCATAATACCGGCCCTTGTTCCGCCATCTCCGACCGTCATTTTTACCCCGCTTCTCTCCGCAACAAAGCGCAAAGCATCAAAAAGCCCCAAAAGCTTTGCTTGGTCTTCCGGAGCCATGTCCGATGCCCCCCCGCTTAAAAATATAAACGCATCCGTGCTTGCCTGACTCTTAAGTAATTCTTGAACACGCAAATCATTCAGAGCATCCTCAAAAGGAACATCGCGAATAATCGTAATAGGATCACGTGCTTCGGAGCGAACTCGTTTAAGCCTACTTCGCACATCATCCAAACGAGCTTTTACGTCCGCACCCATCGATTGAAGTCTTTCTAGATTGCGGATAAGTTCTTCATACTGAGTAATTAGCATATCCGTTTTGGATACTAAAGTTCCCTCTTTTCCTTTGGCCACCGAATAAAATTGAGTTCCCTTTGCTGTAATAGAAACATGCCCTTCATCCGCATTACTCTCAGCAACAGCAATACTAAAAATTCGATTCCCTAAATTCACAACACTTGTCATATGGGCATGCCCAACAATAAGCCCGTGAATTTTTGCAGCACGGAAGGCCTCATCAACCGCTTCCGGATTTATCGACGATGCGCCCTCCGGATTTATCTTGCCGTCATATTGATGCCTACGGTGTTCAACATTTTGGTTCAGTGATTGTTGCGCCGGGCTTAATTTTTCAGTTTCGCCGGCTACATTGGTTTAAATTCCGATGGTCTTTCAGGCACTCTATCAATAACGACGTCCTTCAGCGCAGCTGCTAATCGGGAAGGATCCTTAGTGTCATCCATCAACTGAAGCAACCATTCATGTGGCCATAGAAAATAAAGAGCATTTGCATCATCAAACAAAGTTAATGCTTCTCTTTGATTTGCAGGATTATTGAAATAATTAATCGATGTCGCGGCGACCTTTAATTTTTCCAAGCGGGACTGAACAGACTGAACCATATCTAAATCAATGGATCCATCCTTAAAAGGAATACCGGCATGGACATGCCCCAAACCTCGGCTATCAGTGTGGTAAAAATCATAGTTTTCTAAAATCCATTGTGATAACTCGCGCATTTGCTCGGCGCCGCCCAATTCATCTTGCATTTCATTGCCCCCGCCGAACTTCATCCAACTGTCCGTTAAGCGTGTATCTCCAAATAGAAACGCTTGCAACATCCCCACTTCATGATTTCCATAAACAATCTTGAGATCAATACCGGGTAGTTCCTTTAAGTCCCTTAAAATCTTCCAAATACGTCTATTATTACCCCCTTTTCCAAAGACATCACCCTGCCCTACTATTTCAAGTTTAATTCCCGCAGCCGATGCAGCTTTTGCTTTTATCAGAATTTGCTCAAGATCAGCAGAAACCCCATGCTTATCACCAAAATAAATCACATCGGACAAGCTGTCACTCTCGAGGGCTTTTATATAATTGTCAATATCGTCAGCGCGATTTTGAAATTCGATTGCTTGTACTTTTGCTTTCCCTGTTTCAGAACGCTTGGCCATCCATTCTAAAATAGACTCCACTGAATCCCAGGGTTGGGTTACATAAAAATCCATCCCGGCATCTTGAAGCTTGGTTTTATTCACCCTTTCAGCTCTTTCTGTATTTCCATAGCGAATTCCAAAATTAAATCCTTGCGCTTGTTTGACCGATTCAAAACCGCTTGCTGAATCGCTAAAGTGCAATAAGGAAGCACCGGCATGTTTTTCTTGAATTTCCGCGATTACTTTATTTTTTGAAAACAGATTGGGGTCCCGGTCCGTGGAAACGCGCCCGATCACATGATCACTTGGAATTTTAAATCCTGCCTCATGAAGCTGAGTCAGCGCAACATCACGCAAAGAGCCTGTGACCACATAAATCGTCACACCCAAAGCGGTCAGCGCCTCAACAAACTCCCGCGCACGCTTCATTTCCTTCGGAAAATAAACACTGCGCAAATAGACTTGCTGTCGAGCCAACTCGACTTGAAATCCATCTGCAGTAATACCGTTTTTACTAAACTCTTCGGTTGTGGGAATCAGCGAATTCAAATCTTTTTCACTGTTTTGATCAATCCACTCTCCCGCGCGATCGAGTGTCCACGATGGATCTTTATCCTTCAAGAGTGTATGCAAGGTGTAAGCATACTCATATTGCCAGGTTGTCTCGATGAGAGTTCCGTGTAAATCAAATACAGCGACAAGCGGTTTATCGGCGGGCAAGACTCGGTCGGTATAAAATTCAAGACCGGGCATAACCTTAACTGGAGTTGCGCCTTTCGTCCGGCTTTCTGAACGGGACGCGAGAATTTTTTTGAATTTTAAAAACTTAAGTAAAAGGCGGGTATCACGGAGATCTTCTTCGATAAATTTTTCTGAACCAACATCGCCGCTTAGATGACTAATTTCATCCAAAGCGGCTTGTGCTTGCATATCGTAGAATTCGCGCGCCCGCTGTGCTTCAGCTAAAGCGCCTGCTTCACCATCCGTTTGAATTTTAAGTTGATGCTCGGCCATATCCAAACCTAGCTGGGCGAGTAAAAGTAATTGCCTTACTTTATGTGCGGGCTTACTTCCTGCATCAATCGCCTGGCGATAAGAAGCCGCTGCTTTATCAAAGTTTTCGCGGGACGGGTGCAAAACTGCTTTATAATGATCCGAATAGGCAAACATCGCTTGATAGTTAGTCGGGGCAATCGTTCCTTTTGCGACGGCAGCTTGCCGGCTTGCAACTTCAGACTCTGCCTGCGCTTTTAACTTTTTCGCCAAAGCCAAAGCCGGAGAATAAGCAGAACTCTGTCCGTCTAAATATTTTTGATCAAATAAAGCCGTAAAAACATGCAGCAAGCTCTGTAGTTCACGATCATTCAAGCGTCCCTGAAAACTCTCAAACCAATCAAAAACTCGTTTAAGAATCGAGTCGGATTCTTGCTTGCTGCTTTGCGTAAATTCAAATTGATCCTTGCTCCAAATAGCTTGCACCACTAACTCTGAAATCATGAGCCACCAATCTTTATCAGCAAGCTGTCCCAAATCATCCAAAAACTCATGATCATTTTGATAGCCCATTTCAAGAATCATTTTATTCGCTTCTGCTTTGACTTTAGGATCACGATCCCATGACTTTAAAAGAAGGTAATAAGCTTTATACGCATTAAGACGTTGTACCAATGCATGACTTGGGGGTAAATTCAATAATCCCGAAAGCACCTCAGCTTGAATTAGGAAATCAC
>CAZSVD010000390.1:0-2960 GCA_964610145.1 uncultured bacterium
TGCCGCGCCATATAGCGAGGAATATTTTCACGAAACTGTCCGACAAAGAAAGGACGCTCGGGACGCGGTCCCACGAGACTCATTTCCCCTTTTAAAACATTGATGAATTGAGGAAGTTCATCCAGATTCCAGCGGCGCAGAAATTCACCCACGGCAGTACGGCGGGAATCATTTTCTTTTGCCCAAACAGGCCCCGTCTCTTTTTCCGCGTCAAGCTTCATGGTGCGAAATTTTAAAACTCCGAATGTGGCACCATCTCGCCCCATGCGTTCTTGTTCAAAAAAGATCGGGCCAGCGCCGCCCGCAACTTTAATTGCGAAGATGATGACGATCCATACCGGAAAAGACAAAATAATTAGCAAGAGTGCAACGCTTACATCGAACACTCGCTTGAGAACGCGATTAATCCAGTCATCGAGTGGCAGTGATTTTAATCCAAGCAAACCTACATCGCTTAGATATTCAAGTCCAAGATTCTGTGTCACAATCCCAAAGAAATCCGCCGCCATTTTAAAATCAATCAACAAATCTTCGCACAAAAGAACCATTTCAGAGATTTCTTTGCGCGGTAAATCCGGGTCAAGCAAGATCACAATGTCAGGTTTGATTTCCTGAACAAAAGTTCGACACATGGGAACTGTTACCAGAATAGACACATCTTAAAAATGATTTCAGACTTGATCTGTTTAGCGGTTTAAGATCCCCACCGGAGTATATCCGAAATGCGGATGCTGTTTAAACCACTCAACCAAGTGGCGTGTAATGCGGTTATAGCCCACAAAAAGCACTCGGATTAGTTCTTTGCGGCTACGTTTGCGTTGGTATTCGAGCTCAATCGCTAAATATCTGCCAACGCTGATAAAAAAGCAGCTGCAAAACCAAAGTACCGGAAGAAAAAAGCGGGAGTAATAAAACTTTCGGTATAAAAACGTTGCTGCCATTAAAATCAGTAATGCAACCGATACGGCTTTGATGACCGCGAATATGGTTTCAACACGTCGTAACGGACGATGCGTGTCGTAAAGACGGTAGGAACGCAGCATTAAAAGATGCACCGGAATAATGACGGTGAGCGATTGAATATAGAAATAGAACTGCGGAATGCCGTTGTTTGCGGGTAGAAGATAAAAACGAAGGACATAAGCCGCGATCGACGCAACAGTAATCGCTAAAATATCAAAAGCAACAACCAAAAATAAACCCGAGTTATTTTGAGATCGATTGGCCATACTTTGCTTCAAAAGCTTGCTTGATTGCGCGCTGTATTTTTTCTAAAAACTTTGCTCTGTGAAATTCGGTTATTTTGCCACGAATATCAGAAAATGGGTATGGTGTCTTTTCAAAACGCAATACCGCCTCTTTGATGCTTTCCGGAGTTTGCTCCTCGAAAAAAAAGCCGCTTTTAACGCTTTCAAGAGCGCCGCCTTTCCCATAAGCGATGACCGGAGTATCGCAGGCCTGAGATTCAAGAGGAACGATTCCGAAATCTTCTTCTGCCGGAAAAATAACGGCTTTAGCTCCGGAGTAAAGGTCTCGCAGCTTTTCATCCGTGACAGACCCGGCGAAATGGATTTTAGGTTGAGTGACTAGTGATCTGTAAGTCTTGTCCAGAGGGCCGCTTCCGGCAACGACTAATTCCAGTCCTAGGTCATTAAACGCCTCGATAACGATATCGAGTTTTTTGTACGGAACAAAATGCGAAATGGCAAAGTAGTAGTTACCCTTTTTTTCGGTAGGTTTAAAAAAATCATCCTCAAAGTGCGGATGCACGACCACAGAATCGCGATTATAAGTTTTTAAAATACGCTGACGAATATTTTCAGAGTTTGCGATAAATAAATCGACGGCCTGGTTAACTTTGAGATCCCAGTTTCTGAGCGCGGTCATAATGCGACTTATCAGAAAACGTAAAATACCCGGATATGATTGAAAGTAAACATCTTCGGCTACCCAGGCGTAACGCATCGGTGTATTGCAATAGCACACATGCAAAGCGCCGACCGGTATGGGGATGCCCTTAGCAACACAATGGGATGAGGACAAAACCAAATCCGTGCCCTCTTCAATTCGAAGCGACCTGATCGCAAGCGGAAAAATCGGCAAAAACCAACGATAGAATTTTTTAATTCCGGGAATATGCTGCAAAAAAGAAGCTTTGATTTTTAAGTTTTTGAGTCGCGGGGAAAGTTTCTCTCGGTCATAAAAAAGAGTATAGAGTGTTGCCTCGGGAAAAAGTTCCGCAAATGCGTCCAAAAGGCGTTCGCCGCCGCGCATATGAATTGTCCAGTCGTGAACCAGTGCAACTTTCTTAAAATTCATTGTCTTAAAACCGTGTCGTAAATTTGGGCTGTTTGAAGGGCGCTTTGGGCCCAAGAAAATTTATGAGCTTGATTAATGCATTGAGTCGCATATTTTGATTTGACGTTCTTGTCTTTGTCTAGATCCAGCAGGACCTGCGCCATCTCGTGATCATCTTCCCCATTAATGTAAATTGCGGCATCTCCCCCCACCTCAGGCAATGACGCCCGAGTTGTTGTGACAACGGGCGTGCCGCAGGCCATAGCCTCAACCACAGTTAAGCCGAATCCCTCGTAAAGAGAAGGATGTACCAATGCTTGCGCCATATTATAAAAAATGGGGAGCTCACCTTTCTCTATCTGTTCAATATGGGTTACTTTGATTTGAGACCTGATTAGTTTCATCTCGGTCGAATCAGTCGAGCCTTTGCCAATAATGACCAACCCTGTCCGAATCTGATTTTTTGATTTTAAATCGAGAAATGCTTTGAGTAAACGAAGAACATTTTTATGCGGTTTAATCATTCCGACATATAACAAAAAGGATTCCGGCAGCGCATATTTTTTGCGCAGCAAAGCAGCTGAGAATTCAAGTTGGGTGGATGGTATGGGATGAAAATCGGGACTAACCCCATTGTAGGCTACGGTGATTTTTTTTGGATT
>CAZSVD010000391.1:0-8010 GCA_964610145.1 uncultured bacterium
TATCCTGGGCCGGGCTGCTTCAAGCATTTAAGCCTATGTCTTTTTTTGCAATGCTCATGATCACCTTAACTGCGGTGAAGTTTTTTCTTATACATTTATTTTATAAAGATATTCGTACCTATCTTATTCTGATGTGGCAAAGCCGGCTAACCATGGCGGCTGTTTCCGTTTGTTCATCAGCCGTCGGGGCGTTAATGCTGTTTATTGCCTGTCGAACTTTATGAAGACTAAGTCGTTCCTTTTGATATGGGGAATAATCCTGTTGAGTCTTTGGGGCTGCGCTGAAATTCCCGACGCAACGACACGGGTTTATGTATATGACCGAATCAAAAGCGTTCAAATCGGAAATTCGACACAGCAGGTGATGTATTTATTGGACGGTCCGCCGACGCATGTAACTTCCATGTCTAAGAATGGAAATACCTTCGATTTGTGGGAATATAAAATCGGTAATTTTATTTACTCTCAGGCGCCCATGATTTTATTTCGTAACGGATTGGTGATCGCGATTCCAAAAAACGGCTATGAGCTAACACAGATTTTAAATCAATATCAAATTATCGAAGACGCGCAATTCTGGACAAATAAAGATAAATGATGCGTCTTCAAATAGGTCTTTGGTTTAAAATCTATGCGGTCGCGCTCTTGATTTCCGCTTTTGTTTTTGGTTGTGATTCCGGGCCTAAGGTTCACTGGCAAACATTTGATGAATCCGCACTCACGACTGCCTTAAAATCAGGCAAACCGACGCTCGCTTATTTTTATGCCGCTTGGTGCGGCCCTTGCCGGCAATTACGATCCACCACATTTCGTGACCCGGATGTAATCCAGGCCCTTTCAGATTGGAATCGTCTTAAAGCGGATATGTCTTTTCGCGAAGATAAAACCACAATAGCCCGCACACAAACTTTCGAAGTTTGGGCTTTGCCGACATTGATTATTTATGACGCTCAAGGAAAAGAAGCGGCAAAAAGCCGGGGGTTTATGAGTGCGTCAAAAATGTTGGAGATTCTGAACAGACTTAACTCAGCGCGGTAACAGCAATGCGCATGAGCGACGCTTGAAAAAGACCGATTCCAAGCGAAAGCAGTGAAAGCAGAATGAGAATGATTTTCGCGGATACCGGAACATTCAGCGGAGTTGAAGTTTTAGGCGCGCGGGAAAGCATTTTGAGAGCGATGTTCAAATAATAATAAAATCCTACCACGACCATGGCACAAGCCGCCAAAACAAACCAAGTTAATCCTGCCTGGAGACCTGCGAATAAAATCCAAAACTTACCCATAAATCCGGCCAGCGGCGGAACACCGGCCAGCGAAAGCAGCGCGATGAATAATACTGAGCTTAGAAATGGCGAGGTTTGAGAAAGTCCGGAAAAGTTTTCAATATCATCGGAACCGCTGCTTTTTTCGATCAACGTAATGACATAAAAAACAGCCAAAGTACTGGCGGCATATCCGGCAAAGTAATAAAGAATCGATGCTTTGGCACCCAGCGTGCCTGCGGCAACAGCCAGCATTAAATATCCGGCATGACCGATGCTGGAATAACCCATGAGACGTTTCATGCTGGTTTGAGCCAGGGCGCCTAAATTACCGTAAAACAATGTGAATAAGGAAAGCACCGCAAAGGCTGTTTTCCATTGAGCATCGAGCGGCCCCACTGTTATTAAAAATAAGCGTAGAAGCAGTAAAAAGCCGGCGGCTTTGGAGGCCACGCCCATAAATGCGCCCACAGGGGCGGGTGAACCCTGATAAACGTCAGGAACCCAAAGCTGAAAAGGGAATGTCGCAATTTTAAATCCCAATCCCGTGAAAATGAATATGAGCGCGAGCAATCCAAGGCGGCTTCCCAAAAGTATTTCTTTTGCCGCTGCAATTTCCGCGAAAGAAAGCGTACCGGTTTTCATATAAAGAAGCGCGATTCCAAAAATAGTAAACCCGGAAGCAATCGATCCCATGATTAAATATTTCAAACCGGCTTCAATTGAAAGAGGATTTCTTTTGCTGTAAGCCGCCATGACGTAAAGAGCCATGGTGAGAATTTCGAGCGCGATAAATAAAACCAGCAAATGGGTTGCTGAAGCAAGAAAGTAAAGTCCGATCAGAGGGCACCATAAAATAAGTCCGAACTCACCCGGATTGTCGGAGGATGCTTTAAAAAATTCACGCGCCATGAATGCCACCACAAAAAATACGGTGGTAAAAAAGACTTTAAAATAAAAAGCCAACGGATCGGCTGTTAACATCCCGCCAAATCCGACGCCAAAATAATTGGAGCGGCAGAAAAGAGCCACGCTCAGCACAATCGCTCCAAGCACCAGAGTGTTCAAAGGTGAACAAGCACCCTGTTTAGTTGGACACACATCGGATGTTTTGGCCCCCGTTAAAATGGCTTTCAGCAGGAAAACAGCAAGCAATCCCAAACTGATGAAGTCAGGAACAAAATATTTAAGCCCTAAACCGGTCATAAGAGCCTCTCAATCGCGGGCTGAATCACAGAAAGCAGCGCCGATGGAAAAAAACCAAATAAGCAAAGTACGGCTAAAAGAATTAAAAAGGGTGTTTTGTCAAAAAAAGAACGAATATCTTTTAAATGAACCTGATGCGCGTTTGACTCGCCGAAGCAGATCGCCTGAACCGCGCGAATCATATAAATAGCCGTGATCAGCACACTGAAAACTCCGAAAATAACTGCGACCGGAAAAGTTTTCCAGGAGCTGATAAAAATTAACAGCTCGGCCGGGAAATTAGCGAATCCGGGAATTCCCGAGGATGCCATGCCGGTAAGCATAAACGCCACCGCAAAGAAAGGCATTGATTTTCCGAGTCCGCCAAAATCATGAATCCCATCCGATTGAGATTCATTTTCAAGATGTCCGATGAGAGCAAAAAGACATGCGGTCATAATGCCATGTGCGAAAACAAGAAAAATGCTAGCGGAGAGGGAGACCGCGTTCATAGCGGCTAAAGCCAACAAAACATAGCCCATATGGCTGACACTTGAAAAAGCCGCCATGGTCTTGAGATTCGTTTGTTTCATGGCCGTGTAGCCCGCGTGCATAACGCCAATCGTTGCAAAAACTGCCAGCGCGGGAGCCCAATATTGAAATCCTGCCGGCAAATAAGCAAGAGCGATACGAATTAAGATATAAGGACCGACTTTGACACCCGCGTGCACCATGGACAAAGAGGCAGGAGCGGCGGAATACGTGGTTGGTGACCAGCTGTTGAAAGGCCACAGTGAGCTCATGATGCCAAATCCAACAATCAGAAATGAAGCCAGCCACTTTTGAGTATCCGGCGTGAGCAAACTTGCCTTGGCGGCAAGCAAAGTGCGTGTTTGCGTTAAATCAAGAAAATCGGGGCCGAGTATGTCATAAAGATTAATAATCGCAAAAAGACCGATGATAGCTCCGAGCGCCATATAAACCGTCAGATAAAGCGCGCTTTTTTCTTTGAGTGGAGCAACACCCGCGATCGCGAGCATGGCAATAATCGGAACCAATGTCATTTCATAAAAAACGTAAAGAAAGAAAATATTTAACGTGGTGAAGACAGCAAACATGCTGCCTACCAGAATTAAAAAATAAAAAAGATATTCTTTGAGGCGCGTTGTTACCTTGGCGGCGGTAAATGCGGAGGCAAAACCGACAATCGCGAGCAAAAGACAAAAAACCAGATTAATACCGTCTAAGCCGACTTGATAGCGGATGCCTGCTTCAGAAAAAACATCCCAGGCTTGTACAAATTGGTAACCCGGAAGAGCACGGTTAAAATGGTTCGTCAAAAATAATGTCACTAAAAGACATGCGGCGGTCGCGGTAAGCGCAGTCCAACGCAAAAGTTTTTCTTGGGCGGCGGGAATTAATAGGATAAACAAAGCCGCCAAATAGGGAATAAAAGGAAGCGCGGCAACCATCATGCTTTGACTCCTCCCAGAATCAGGAATACGACCAGAGCAATCCAACCTAAAATAAAAATCAGGCCATAAGTTTGCAGCCAGCCATTTTGAAGCTTGCGCGCGAATTGACCAAGGCCGCGGGTGATGCGGCTTAATCCCTGTGCGCCACCCTGAAAAATAATGATTTGTTCAAATGTCGCGGCAGCGCCGGCAATGCCGTTTTGAATATTCGCAACCAACCAATCATAAAAACGGTCAAAGAAAAATTTTTCTTTGAGCAGCAAGACGATGCCTTCAAAAATCGGCAAATGCTTTTCTTCGCTCTTTTTACGGTAAAGTAAGAAGCCGGAAATGAGTCCGAAGAAAGCCAGGCCGACGGATAAAGGCGCGAGCCAGCTTAAATGTTCCGCGGTGTGTAAAGTATGTCCTTCAAGCAATTGCTTGAAAGGAAGATAACCTGCAATCAAAGAAAAAACAGCCAGAATGACCAAAGGCAACGTAACCAACAAATTATCTTCATGCGGCTTGTGATGATGCGAAGATGATTTTTGAGCCGATGAAAAAAAGACGATTGTGATAACACGGCTCATATAAAAAGCCGTCAATACAACCACGGCGAGCGCCAGACAAAAAAGAAGTTTCGGACCCGTGGACGCGGTGCTAAGAATTTCTTCTTTGCTGAAGAATCCGCTCGTGAAGGGCATTCCCGTCAGTGCAGCAGTTCCCGCCAAGAAAGTAAGCCCTGTGACCGGAATATTTTTAAGCCAGCTTGATTTTTCAGAACGGATAAGCGCGGACATTTCCCATATGTTTTGGGTATGCAGAGCATGAATCAAACTGCCCGCGCTCAAGAACAGCAATGCTTTAAAAAAAGCATGCGTTGTTAGGTGAAACATGCCCGCTTCCGGGCTTCCGAGTCCCAACGCCATGACCATATAACCTAATTGTGAGAGTGTGGAGTAAGCGAGAACTTTTTTAATATCATTTTGAACTACGGCAATCAAAGCCGCGATAAGCGCGGTGATTCCGCCTGTCCAGGCAATCAACTGCAAAGCGCAGGGGCTCATTTCAAAAATAAAGAATAATCGCGCAATCATAAAAACACCGGCAGCGACCATGGTTGCGGCGTGAATTAAAGCACTGGCAGGCGTCGGACCTTCCATCGCGTCCGGAAGCCAAACATGCAAAGGAACCTGCGCGGATTTTCCGATGGCACCAAAGAAAATTCCGATACAAGCCAGCGTAAAAAGCCCGGAAGGCAAGGCGGCTTGATGTAAACGGGTTTCAATTTCTAAAAAGTTAAATGTGCCCGCGCCGGAACTCATTAAAAGTCCGAACAGAAGCAAGATACCCAAAAGCATGCCGACATCGCCGATGCGGGTTGTCAGAAAAGCTTTTTTAGAAGCGAGACTTGCCGATGGTTTATCAAACCAAAACCCGATCAGCAAGTAAGAAGCCACACCGACTAATTCCCAGAAGATAAAAATCTGAATCAGATTGTTCGCGAGTACGATTCCCAGCATGGAAAAAACGAAAAAAGAGAGCGCAGCAAAATAGCGGGAATAGCCTTCTTCACCTTTCATATACCGCGCTGAAAAGATCGCCACGAGCGTTGCGATTCCGGTCACAAGCAAAAGCATGAGAAGTGAAAGAGAGTTCAGCAATAATCCGATTTCAACACGGAAATTCGGAAGTAACATCCAAGTTAAAGAATTTTCAAAGACCTCGCCGCGAGGGCTTTCGGTGCCAAAAAAATCACGCAACAGAAGAAGACTAAGCACAAAGCCCGCAAAAATGGAAATTACCGAAAGCCACGCTGAAAGCGAGCGCAGAAACTGTTTATGGCTCGAGGCTTTTTCGACAGGGATAATCAGAAGCGCAATCAACGCTGCGGCAGCGAGCGGGAATCCCAAAATCATCCAGCACAAATTCAGCATAAATCCTAAATAAAACCCGAGCGATTTTAACGCCGGAGTTTTGCCTTACCCTTTCAGGGTGGTTAATTCTTTCGTATCAACAGTATTTTTTTCTTTAAAAAGCAATACGGTAATCGCAAGACCGATGGTGACCTCGACCGCAGCGATGACCATCACAAAAAACGCAACAACTTGTCCGTCCGTTTTTCCGTGCACGGAGGAAGCGGTAATTAAAACTAAATTGGCGGCGTTGAGCATGAGCTCAAGGCATAAAAGAATAATCAAAATATTGCGGCGCAAAAGAATCCCGGCAAGGCCAATTGAAAAAAGAATGCCGGACAAAACCAAATAATGTTCCGGAGAGGGAGTTAGCATGCGGGGACCTTTTCTTTTTTAGCCAAAGAGACCGCGGCAAAGATGCCCAGCAAAATGAGCACGGAGATCATTTCAAATGGTAAAAGATAATGAGAGAAAAGATTTTGGCCGAGATTTTCTACGGTGCCTTCCGGATTTTGCAAAAGGGGTAAATTGTTTTTTGCGAGGATCGTTGTGAGAAGCACCGCGAACGCAATGCCGGCAAAAGCCGTTGAGACAAGGTGAGTGCGTGTAAACCGCTTGCCAATCGGCAATGTTGTGGCTCCCAATCCTTGAAGCATAATCACAAAAAGAAAAAGAACCAGCACAGCTCCGGCATAAACAATCAAATGAACAATCGCGACGAAATAGGCATGTAACAAGGTGTAAAGAACAGTCAAACAAAGCATGCTTAGCAAGAGGGCAAGCAACGCGCGTGTAGGGCGACTGACAAAGAGAATGCTGAGAGCACTTGCCACCGCGATTGCCGAAAAAATCCAAAAAAAGATGGGCTGCATATCGGTTAAGGGTTTTCTGAAAAAGATTCAGTCAAAAGCACAGCCTGATTCTTCCGGGTTTCAAAAAAACCGGCTCCCACGCTAAAGATGCGGTTTTTACCGCCTTTTTCGCGTACCGAAACTTTTCCGCCCGCGGATGAGATCAAAAGAGGAGCGTGATTGGACAACACACCGACGGAACCGTATTCACCCGGAACCTCGACATGCTCCACTTGCCCTTCATACGCTTTACCCTGAGGCGTAATAATTTGTAACTGATAAGCCATTTTGTTTATTTTGTATCCGCCGGTCGTGCCGAGTTATCGGCACAGAAGCCAACGATTACTTCTTCATCTTTTCAAAATTTTCAAAAACGTCTTCAACAACACCGCACATATAAAAGCATTGTTCCGGAATATGATCAAGTTCACCGGCGATAATGCGTTTAAAGCCCGCGATCGTGTCTTTGAGACGCACATACTTACCTTTTAAGTTGCTGAATTGTTCAGCGACAGTAAAAGGCTGCGAGAGAAACTTTTCAAGCTTACGCGCGCGCGCAACGATTTCCTTATCTTCCTGGGAAAGTTCGTTGACACCCAAGATCGCGATAATATCGCGCAAATCTTTGTAACGCTGCAAAATACGCTGCACTTCGCGTGCCGTGTTGTAATGATCTTCACCCAAAATGCGCGGATCCAACATGCGGGAGGTGGATGCCAAAGGATCACACGCAGGATAAATACCCAATTCGGCAATTTGACGTGAAAGCACGGTCACACCGTCCAAATGCGAGAAAGCGGTTGCCGGAGCAGGATCGGTTAAGTCGTCCGCGGGAACGTAAATCGCCTGAACCGAAGTGATCGAGCCCGACTTCGTTGATGCGATACGTTCCTGTAAAGCAGCCATTTCAGTCGCAAGGTTAGGTTGATAACCTACGGCGGAAGGCATACGTCCGAGCAAAGCGGAAACTTCAGATCCGGCCTGTGTGAAACGGAAAATATTATCGATGAACAAAAGCACGTCCTGATGAGCTTCATCGCGGAAGTACTCAGCCATCGCGAGACCGGTTAACGGAACACGAAGACGCGCTCCGGGCGGCTCATTCATTTGACCAAACACAAGCGCGGTTTTGTGATGTACGCCTGATTCGTTGAGTTCAAGCCATAAGTCGTTTCCTTCGCGGGTGCGTTCACCAACGCCGCAGAAAACAGAAACACCGCCGTGTTGTTTTGCGATGTTATTGATCAACTCCATCACGATAACGGTTTTTCCGACACCGGCACCGCCGAAAAGTCCGACTTTTCCGCCCTTCGCGTAAGGCGCCAAAAGGTCGACAACCT
>CAZSVD010000392.1:0-10510 GCA_964610145.1 uncultured bacterium
AGAAAGTCCCTTATATTTGTGTTATTGGGGATAAGGAAATGCAAGCCTCCCAAGTCGCCGTGCGTCAGCGCGGTCGCAAGGATCTCGGCGGTATGACCGTGGATAATTTAATTCAAACCTTACGACAGTCGATTGACCGTCGTGAGAGCTAATTATTACTAACAAAACCTAGGAGGGGAATTGTCAAGCGCAGCCAGTAAGATTCGGGCCAATGGTATGATCCGTGTCCCGAAAGTCAGATTGATCGGTCCGGAAGGAGAACAACTCGGAATCTTAGGAGCTCGTGAAGCCTTGGATAAGGCTCGTGAGTATGGACTTGATTTAGTCGAGGTTGCAGGCAATACTAGCCCGCCGGTTTGTCGAATTTTAGACTTGGGTAAATATCTTTACTCAATCAACAAGAAAGAAAAAGAATCGCGCAAAAAACAGAAGGTTTTTGACGTCAAGGAAATCAAAATGACGCCGAAAATTGATGATCACGATTATGAGACGAAATTGCGTAATGCGCGCAAATTTCTCGAGCGCGGGGATAAGGTTAAGTTTACGATTTTCTTCCGTGGTCGCGAGATCATGTATCAAGATCGAGCAGCTGTATTAATTAATCAATTTAAAACCGATTTGGCGGATATTGCCGAATTGGAACGCAACGACGGTCTTGAGGGGAAACAAATTCATATGTATTTCCAACCCTCACGGAACAAGCCCAAAAAATCCGCGGAAGCGGAGGGGCAGCAACCAGAGACCCTTACAAAGAAGGATGAGGAAAATGCCCAAGCTTAAAACGAAGAAAGCAATCAGCAAACGGTTTCGCGTTACCAAGGGCGGTAAAATTGTTGCCAATCGCGCGAGCCGTCGCCACATGATGGCTGACAAAACACCGAAAAGACGCAGACAGCTGCGCCGCAAATTGATTGCGAGCACAAGCGCAAATCTGTTGAATATGAAAAAGGCGATGCCTTACGGACAGTAACAATAATTTTTGCTCCGGGCTTTCCTGGACGCATCAGATGAATAAGAATAGATAAAGAGGAGCTCGAAAATGCCAAGGTCAACAAATAATCCAGCATCACGTAACCGCCGCCGCAAGGTTCTCAAGCGCGCTAAAGGTTTTTATCAGGGACGCAGCCGTCTTTTTCGTACGGCTCAGGAAACAGTTATCCGCGCGATGGCGTTCGCAACACGCGACCGTAAGGTTCGTAAGCGTGAATTTCGTCAGCTGTGGAATGTGCGTATCAATGCCGCTTGCCGTTTGAGCGGAACGACTTATTCTCGTTTTATCGCTCAGCTTAAAAAGGCAAATATTGAGCTCGACCGCAAATCACTCGCGGAAATTGCCGCGCGTGACAGTAAAGGTTTTGAGCAGCTCGTTAAGTTTGCCGCTGCGCAGGCTTAAATATATCACTCTGCGGTTTTGCCGCAATCGCTGATATTGAAAATCCAAAAAGGTTTGAACCAAATGATTGCTGATCATATTGCTCAAATCCGCTCCGAAGCCGAACAGGCTTTGTCACAAATTCAAAGTGCCGGTCAGGCCGAAGCTTTTCGTGTCCAGTTTTTGGGCAAGAAAAGCCGCCTGACCGGCCTTTTTGCTTTACTTAAAAATGTTTCGCCTTCGGAAAAGGCCTCTGCCGGAGCAGAAATTAATAAGCTGAAAATATGGCTTCAGGATCTTGCGGATCAGTCTCAAAATCGATTTGGTGACGTGGGTGAGCCCTCGGTTTTTTTTGATTCGACTCTTCCGGGGATTGTTCCTTCAACCGGGTCTGTCCATCTCCTCACGCAAACAGTTGAAGAAATTGTTTCGATTTTTGAACGGATGGGGTTTGATATTGCGGAAGGCCCTGAGGTTGAAGATACCTTTCATAATTTTACCGCGCTAAACGTACCCGAAGATCATCCCGCGCGTGATCCCAATGACACCTTTTATACGGATCAGGGACATTTGTTGCGTACGCAGACTTCCACGGTTCAAATACGCTATATGCAGACGCATAAGCCGCCATTTCGAATGATTGCGCCGGGACGTGTTTATCGTCCGGATACAGTCGACGCGAGTCATTCGTTCATGTTTCATCAAATTGAAGGCTTGCTGGTGGATTCAAAAGTTAATTTTTCTGAACTCAAAGGTGTGCTTAATCTTTTTCTGCGTGAATTGTTCGGCGATAAAGTGAAGATGCGTTTTCGTCCGCACTTTTTTCCGTTTACAGAGCCAAGTGTGGAAGTGGATATTGAATGGAAAAATCGGGGCTGGCTGGAAGTTTTGGGAGCCGGATTAGTGGATCCTAATGTATTTCAGGCGGTGGGCTATGATCCTCAGTTGGTGAAAGGTTTTGCCTTTGGTATGGGAGTTGAACGTATCGCGATGCTGCGTCACGGAATTCCCGATATTCGATTTTTTTATGAAAATGATTTGCGTTTTCTGAGGCAGTTCTCATGAAGATCAGCACAGAATGGCTTAAAGATTTTATTGATTTAAAACCTCCCATTCCGGATCACGCGCTGGCTTTGACTGAGGCGGGGCTTGAAGTAGAAGCAGTTGAAAAGACGATCGCGGGGGATACTGTATTTCAAGTGGAGGTCACCACTAATCGGCCTGATTGGTTAAGTCATTTCGGTGTCGCGCGTGAACTTTCCGCGATTCACGGAATTTCATTGCTTAAGCCTTTGATTGCGGATGAAAAGAAAATGCCGCGAACACCGCCGCCAGGCTGGAAAATTATTGCCAAAGATCCCGAGGCTTGTCCTTATTATTCCGGAGTTTTGATCGAGGGGATTACCGAAACCAAAATTCCCGATTTTATGATTCGTCGATTGGAAAGCTGCGGTTTGCGATCTGTTAATTTAATTGTCGATATCACCAATTACGTTTTGCTCGAATTAGGACAGCCGTTGCACGCGTTTGATGCTGACAGGCTTACAGGAAAGCAGATTATTATTCGTCGGGCGCGTAAGGGTGAGAAGCTCGGTTTAATTTCTGGAATCACGGCAGAGTTGAGCGAGCATGATCTGGTAATTGCCGATTCCGAAAAAGCGCATGCTTTGGCCGGGGTCATGGGCGGGAAAGACTCTGAAATATCCGCCCAAACGCGGAACATTTTTTTGGAATCCGCGCATTTTTTGCCGCGAGTTGTCCGGGATGCCGCCCGGCGTCATTTATTAAGCACAGATTCAAGCTATCGCTTTGAGCGGCGAGTGGATCCTTGTCAGGTGGATATGGCAAGGCAGCGGGCTTTGCACTTAATTCGTGAATACGCAAAGCCTCGTCAAATCAGCGGTGTGGTTTGCGCCGGACAAAAACCCAATCCGATTATTGCCAAGCTGGACTTGGCGCAAGATTTTGTGATTTCGACTTTGGGCTGCGATATTAAGCCAAACCAAACATCCTCAGCTCTGACGCGCTTAGGACTCGAGGTTCGCACAGTATCTTCAAAAGCCTGGAAGATCACCGTGCCTTCATTCCGCGCGGACTTAACGCGCCCCGTCGATTTAGTCGAAGAGGTTGCTCGGCTCTATGGATTTAGCCGTATTCCAGAAAAATTACCCACTTTGTTGCCCGGAACGGTCTCCATGCGTCCTGAAAGAAGAATTCAAAAGAGAATTCGTGAAGCTTTGGTCGGTGCCGGGTTTAATGAAACCGTGACATTCAGTCTTATTTCAAAAGAAGGGTTTAGCGAAGAGAATCTGGACGCAATGGTTCATCTGAAGAACCCTTTGCAGGCAGGACTTGAGTGGATGCGTCCAAGCTTGCTGCCCAGTTTGCTGCAAGTGGTTCACCGCAATTTGCGTCATGGCGCTGAATCCATTGCGTTGTTTGAAATCGCGAACGTTTACCGTCGAAATCCAAAAAAAGAAGCTTCCGAAGAAAAAACAGTCGGATTTGTTTTAACCGGAAAGTTGAAATCTGCGCAATGGCTGGATGCATCGCGTGAGGCATCTTACTTTGATTTAAAAGGGGTTATGCAAGGCGTGCTTCAGCTGGCCGGTTTGTCTTCCGGTGTTTTATGGGAAAAAGCTGAATTGACCGGACTCTCTTCCGCCGTAAGTGAATCAGTTAATTTTGAGGGTGCGCGGTTGGGATTTGCCGGTCAGGCTTCTCAGGCATGGCTTAAGTTGTGGGACATTCCGGTTCCTGTTTTTTACGGCGAATTGCGAATTGCTCCATTAGCAGCAAATTCCGTTTCAAAAAAAGTATTTCATGAAATTCCCAAATATCCATCCATGGAACGTGATTTATCGATGATGGTTCCGGAAGAGGTTTACTGCGAGCAAGTGATTCAGGATATTCGCGCGGCGGGCGGAGTTTTGGTTCAAAATGTGCGGTTGTTCGATCTTTTTCAGGGTGGGCGAATTCCTAAGGGATCGAAAAACTTTTCATTTCGGATTACTTATTTATCTCCGGAGCGCACGCTTACAGCCGAAGAAATTGATAAATTACACGCAAGCATTGCCCAAGGTTTAGCTTCAAAATACCAGGCGCAGTTTCAGTCTTAACCCCTGAGGTTCATTTGAGTCTTCAAGATGAGCTCTTTGACGGTACCACAAAGCCGGTCGAAATCGATCTCACTGATATGCCACTTGCGGCGCGGATGCGCCCCCGTAATCTAGATGAAGTTGTCGGGCAAAATCATTTACTAGGGAAAGATCGCCCTTTGCGGCGATTGATCGAAAAGGATGAAGTCCGGTCGTTAATTCTTTTTGGACCTCCCGGTACAGGAAAAACAACTTTAGCACGGTTGATTGCCGCCCAAACTCAATCCCGTTTTGTGGAAGTTCAGGCCGCGCATACGCTCTTGGCCGAGCTCAAAAAAATCCGTGAAGACGCGATTCGAATCCGCCGCCATCAAAAGCAACGAACCTTGTTGTTTGCAGATGAGTTTCATCGCTTCAATCAGAGCTTGCAGGATTTTTTTGTTCCTGACATCGAAAATGGAAATCTTACGTTGATTGCGGCGACTCTGCATAATCCGCTTTTTGCCATTCATAAGGCAGTTGTTTCCAGGTCGATGTTGTGTGAGATGAAATTGCTTTCTTCGGATGACTTGAAAACCATTCTTAAAAAAGCTTTGTCGGATTCTGAGCGCGGATTAGGCAGTTTACAGATCCAGCTCAACGAAAAAGCCCTGGATGTGATTGTCGCAATGGCCGTGGGGGACGCGCGCAAAGCATTAACCATTCTTGAATGGGTGGTGCTTTCATATCCGGAAAACTCTAATAATAAAAAAATGATTACGGAAGAGCATATCCGCCGTTTGCCTATGACCCAGGCGCTTTCTTATGACAGACAAGGAGACACCCATTACGACACGATCAGTGCTTTTATCAAAAGTATGCGCGCCGGTGATTCAGACGGGGCGTTGCATTGGTTGGCGCTGATGTTAGAAGCGGGCGAAGACCCGCTGTTTATTTTGCGGCGCATGATTATTTTTGCGAGTGAAGACGTTGGTAATGCGGATCCCCGGGCGCTTTTAATGGCGGTGAGCGCCCTGCGGGCTTTTGAGTGTGTTGGGCTACCTGAGGGGCGTATTACCTTGAGCCAAGTTGTCCTTTATCTTTCAATGACGAAGAAAGACCGTACTGCTTACAACAAGATTAATTCCGCCTTAGAGGAACTAAAACAGAGCGGTCCGCGTGAAGTTCCTGATCGCCTCAAAAACTATCCGATGCACGGTGTGGAATAGTTTCTTTCCTGATTTTTCCTGACTATCTACTTCGCATTCTTTTCAGATCTTTTTTGCTATAAATCAGCATAAATGCTATATATTGCTATATAAAGAATTTAATAAATTCTAATAATTTAAATAAAGGTGCTATTGACAATACTATTTTCAATAGTTAAGTTTGTACTAAGGACGAAGATAAACGGAGGATATATGAGTCGTAACGGAATGATATTAAAGCAAGTGCGAAAGTCGGATCCGCGAATGCCTTTTGGTCTTGATATGCAAGAAATGTTGACCGGTTATTTATCACCGCAGCTTCACAAAAACCTGCGCCTTTTGCCCAGTGCCAAAAAAAGGAAAACACAGCCATGAGTAAATTTAATTTCTTTACCCGTGAAATCGGCTCGGTATCCATTTTTGATTTAATGGGGAGCTGTGGGAACGATTCCGGAGAGGTTCAGGGTGTGGCATGGCGTATGCAAAAAAATATTCGCCGACATCGGTTGCAGCGCGTAATTCTGAATATGAAAAATTTAGACACAATGGATGCTTCGGGTATGCGAAAAATTATTGCGGCTTGTATTCGGCCCAAACAGAGTTTGATTTATGGGGCTAAGCATGATCTTCTTAAGATTATAGTCGAAAACCATTTGCCGCATAACATTGGCTTATGCGCAAATGAAAAGGAAGTTGCAGAAAACTTTGGTCCGTTCCTCTTTGATAAAAGCGAAGAAAAGAAGATTTTGCGGCCGTTGGCGGATGTAGACAAATTAACGCCCGGAGGAGATATTGAACGTCGACGTAGTCACCGTATGCATGTTGCGCTCCCCATGGAAGTAAAAATATTTGATGCAAATCAGCTTCCGATCGTAACGACTTCAATAGCGACAAATATCAGCGAGGGCGGTTTGTTTGCCGAGTATTTAGACTTAGATGCCGCTGATAAAATCAATTCGATTGATGGGATTGAAGGCAAAAAAGCACAGATTCATATATTTCCCAGTGCACATTTTCCCGATGAATTTAACATCATGGGTATTGTTCGCAGAAAGCAGCTAGTTGGAAAACAGCTGGGAATCGCCGTAGAATTTGTCGACTAAAGTGCCGCGTCTTTTTTGATCGTTGACAACCCAGTCAACCGCTATAGAATCTTTCCCTGATTGCGCAAATTTGCGCCCTTTTTTATTTTAATTTTATGATGAATCGCGACAAAGATATTAAGTTTCCCGAAAAAAAAGTTGATTCCGGCTGGAAAGAACAGGCCGGCAAGGAAAAGATTGCCAGTT
This sequence comes from uncultured bacterium, assembly GCA_964610145.1. GTDB lineage: Bacteria > Omnitrophota > Omnitrophia > Omnitrophales > Aquincolibacteriaceae > Multiplicimicrobium. The sequence goes on from CAZSVD010000392.1 coordinate 6,947, forward strand.
CACCTCATAAGCCTGAGGCATCCGGCGGGGGAGCTTCGCCGACAACTTCACGTGAGTTTATGGGGTTTTTAAAGTCGTTGGTTACGCAGGCTCTCATGAGCTTGGGAGACATGCCCAATCCGATGACGGGTGAAAACGAAGTGGATCTTGCCACCGCCAAGGAAATGATCGACTTGCTGAGCGTTTTGAAGCTGAAAACACGCGGAAATTGCTCGCCTGAAGAAAATACAGTTTTCAACTCTATTCTCCCTGAGCTTCAGCTTAAATTTTCTCAGCGCGCATGAAGATCAAGCTTGGCTCTTTTTTGCGGATTGCCGTAAGCGTTTCAATTTTAGTCCTGATTCCTTGGTTTTTGCGCGATAAACTCCGTGAAGCCTTTGAGATTTTGCATCATGAAGTTCGGTTAGGGTACTTTTTTACAGCGCTTGCTGTTTACGCGGGCAGTATGCTTTTATTGGCTCTCCGAATGCACTGGAATCTCCAAAAGAAACATGTTGTCTGGGATTATATGAGCTCACTTTACGTTTCTTTTATGGGAATCTTTTTTAGTCTCTTTCTTCCTTCTGCGATTGGAGGGGACGTGGTAAAGGGTGTGTATCTTTCAAAGCATGCTCGCACCAAAGCGGATGTTTTTTCCTGTCTCGTGATTGATCGTCTGTCGGGTTTTTGTGTTGTTATGTTTCTTGCTTTTCTATCCTCGGCAACTTTGCATGCTTCGTGGAACCATCTGCCCGACTGGATCAGCTGGACGGTTTTGGGCTCAATGGTATTTGCCGGTATGGCTATTTTTATTAAGCCGGAAATTCTCCCATTTGTTTTCTCAAAGCTTCGCTTTTTACCGGAAAAGCTTCAGTCCAAGTTGAATGAGTTTTATGACTCCCTGAGCGGTTTTTTTCACGACCGCGGATTTTTGCTGAGAAGTTTGATTTTATCTGTTGCCGCGCAGAGCTTCTTTATTACGGCATATTATTTTATTGGCAAGGCTCTGGATGCTCCAATTTCGTTTGCGATGTTTTTTATGCTGGTTCCCATGATTACGATTATTAGCATGACCCCTTCAGTGGGAGGTGCAGGCGTGCGGGAGGCAGGTGCTCTTTTACTGTTTAAACATTACATGCCTCAAGATCGCGCCTTAGCTATGACAGTTTTGATCGATGTGGTTATTTTCATTTTCAGTTTTTCAGGCGGTCTCTGGTATTTCTTTCGCAGTGTTATCGGACGAGACCCGAAGGCGGAGCTCAAGCCTCAGAATTCTTGATGACAGCGTAGAAAAAACGAATAGAATAAGACCCTTCATGGCATACTCAATTCTTGTTATTCATGGTCCCAATCTTCAATTGCTCGGTGAGCGTGAAGTGGACGTTTATGGGAAAGTAACTTTAGATCAGATTAATGCTGATTTGCTTAAGCTTGCTGCAACCCTGAATGTGAAGCTGGAAATCCACCAATGCAACCATGAGGGGGATATTGTTGATCTTATCGGTCATTCGAGATCCAAGTTTCAGGGTATTTTGATTAATCCCGCGGCCTATACTCATACGAGTGTCGCGATTCGGGATGCTTTGGCGGCTTGCGCGCTGCCTGCGGTTGAGGTGCATTTGAGTCATGTGATGACTCGTGAAGATTTTCGCAAGGTTTCGCTGACCGCTCCGGCCTGTGTCGGTCAGATTATGGGGTTTGGTAAAACAAGTTATCTCTTGGGGCTTCAGGGGCTTATCTCTAAGCTCGATTTAAAAGTAAAGTAGAGGGAATTATGAATCTTAAAGAAATCAAAGAATTATTAGATCTTATGCAGGAGCACCAAATTGCGAGCTTGGAGTTCGAAAAGGGTGACGTGAAGTTAAAGCTTAACAAGAATGTTGCTCCTGTAATGCCGATGGAAGCACCTCGCATGATGGCTATTCCGGCCGCTGCCGCAGCGCCTTCAGCAGTGCCAGTAGCACCCTCTGCAGCGCCCGCGGCAAATGATCCTAATGTTGTGACTGTTCGTTCACCTATGGTGGGAACTTATTATGCTTCGCCGGCACCTGATCAGCCTGCTTATATTAAGGTAGGTCAGTCCGTTAAAGAGGGTGATGTGCTTTGCATCGTTGAAGCCATGAAATTGATGAATGAAATCAAGGCGGAAATGTCCGGCGTGATTGCTGAGGTTTTGCTTGAAAATGGTCAACCGATTGAATATGACCAGCCCATCGTAAAAATTCGAAAAGCCTAAGTTTTAAAAAGGTTGCTACATGTTTTCTAAGATCTTAATTGCAAATCGTGGTGAAATTGCTGTTCGTGTTATTCGTGCTTGCCGCGAAATGGGAATCAAATCCGTCGCGGTTTATTCCAAGGCGGATCGCGAATCGATGCACGTTAAACTTGCGGATGAAGCGGTCTGTATCGGTGAAGCGCCATCTTCTGAGAGTTATTTAAATATTCCCGCGATTATTTCCGCGGCCGAAATCGCGGATGTTGAAGCGATTCATCCCGGGTATGGTTTTTTGTCGGAAAACGCGCATTTTGCTGAAATTTGTGAATCCTGCCAGATTAAATTCATTGGTCCTAAGCCCGAAACAATTCGGTTGGCGGGAGATAAATCCAACGCGCGCGATGAAATGCGCAAAGCGAAGGTTCCCATTATTCCCGGAAGTAAGGGGGTAATTACCACGCAGGAAGAGGCTCTCGCGATTGCGAAGAAGTTTGGCTATCCAGTGATTGTCAAAGCTAGTGCCGGCGGTGGCGGAAAAGGTATCAAGGTTGCTCATAATGACGGAAAGCTGATTAGCGCCTTTTTAAACGCGCAGGCGGAAGCTGAAGCTGCATTTGGTAATCGCGATGTTTATATTGAGAAGTTTGTGCGTGATCCGCGTCACGTTGAGGTTCAAATTCTTGCCGATAGTTTTGGAAATGTGATTCATCTCGGTGAGCGTGATTGCTCAGTACAGCGAAACCACCAAAAGTTGATTGAAGAATCGCCGGCGCCGGGAGTTCCGACTTCTTTGCGACGTAAGATCGGAGAAGCCGCTGTTCGTGCCGCAAAAGCGTTTAAATATGAAAACGCAGGAACAATCGAGTTTCTTTTAGATTCCGATGGTGAGTTTTATTTCATGGAAATGAATACGCGTTTGCAGGTTGAGCATCCGGTAACGGAGTATGTCACGGGGCTTGATTTGGTGAAGGAGCAGATTCGTGTTGCGGCAGGTCAAAAATTAAGCTTTTCACAAGACGATATCCAATTTACCGGACACGCGATTGAGTGTCGTATTAATGCCGAAGATCCGGATCGTAACTTTATGCCATCGCCCGGGAAGATCGACGTTTGGCAGGTTCCGGGCGGGCCGCATGTGCGTTTTGACAGCCATATTTATGCCGGGTACTCTATTCCGCCTTATTATGATTCAATGATCGCAAAATTGATTGTTCACGGAAAAGACCGTACGGATGCGATGGACATTTTACTGCGCGCTCTTCGCGAACTTAAAGTAGAGCCTACAAAAACAACGGCGCCTTTAATCGAGAAAGTTCTGCGCAATGCTATGTTCCGGAAAGGCGGAGTGAGCACACAGTTTTTAGACAATG
>CAZSVD010000393.1:0-3137 GCA_964610145.1 uncultured bacterium
TCGTTGGGCTCATAACCCAAAGGTCCCAGGTTCAAATCCTGGCCCCGCTACCATATGAAAAGCCCGAATGGCCATGTGCCGTTTGGGCTTTTTCATTTGTATTGAAGAGTCAGGATTTGAAGGGAGATTCGCAACTTATAAGGCTGAACGGAATAAAAAACTGACCCATGTCAGATTTTTATGAAGAGAAGACGAGGCGAATCGGGAGGCGAGTTGTAGTGAATGCGGCGACTAGCCGACATAAACGGAAACCGCCAAATCCCAGCCCCGCTACCACATGAAAAGCCCGAATGGCCTTGTGCCGTTCGGGCTTTTTCATTTGTATGGGAGAGACAGGATTTGAAGTGAGCTCTGACAAAATCATCATTGAGCGATCGCAGAAGCTGACTTGATGTCAGGTTCAAGAGAGAGAAGTCCTTGGGAGGAGCGAGTGCCCGACCCGCAGAGAAGCCGAGCGGCTAGCGAGAGACTGAACGAAGGGCGGCATTAATCCTGGCCCCAAACCCGACATTTTTGGAAATATTCCAAACTCTGGAAACTCTCCGATAAATTCGGCCTCAGCTTTGAAATCGAATATGAAGACGGTGTTCATGAAATTCGTTTTGGTGCGGAGTATGCTCTGACGGATGATTTGGAAATTGAGGCGAAGCTGACGGATTCGAGTGGTGGGCGACTTGGGGTGGAGTTGGTTTTGACGAAGGATTTTGGGGAGGCGCAGGGGTTTTTGAGGCTGCGCAAGATGCTTCAGGATAGCTCTGTTGAGGCTGGTATTACGATTCCTTGGTGACCGAGGAAGAACCTCAAAGAAGAAAAATCTCGCCGGCTCAGACAGTCCTCGGGCTTTGCCTGCGGAACTCGTCTTCGAGATGCTTCTTCTTTGAATCATCATGCAAAGAGGGGGGGGGGCTAGAAGCAGAGAAACTAGGTCGTGTATTCTAAGTTTGTTGAATGGCTTTCATCTTACCTGCTAATTCCAGGCCTCGAACTTTAAAGTCGTTTCCCGTTATATGGTTTTCCGCGATTGCTGCGAGCTGTGGTGAGCAAGGTCGAACCAATCGCGAAAATACCGGGTTTTAGCTATTGGTCTGTCCCTCGTCTTTTGTCTGTAGTCCGCCTTCTGCTTGGGCTATAATTTCCGGGAATTTGAACCCGGCACAAACACAAATGTTTCGAATTATGATAAGAAAAGGAAGACAGAGTGCCCTTATTTCAAAGTAAAAAGAATAAGTTAACCTCAGTTAAAGAACTGCAAATTGGCCTGGAAAAAGACCTGCAGCGCTTGACCGAAGCTAATCTCGACGAAGTTTTTGGACTTAAGTTCATTGCAACTGAATTTGCGTTGCAAAACTTCAGGATTGATACGCTTGCCTATGATGAAGAAACCCGCTCTTTTGTGATTATCGAGTACAAAAAAGACAAGAGTTTCAGTGTCATTGATCAGGGCTTCTCTTATCTGTCGTTGCTTCTAAACAACAAAGCCGAGTTTGTCCTAGCCTTCAACGAAAAGAACAGCAAAAGTCTCAGTAAAGATGATGTTGACTGGCAACAGTCGAGAGTTATGTTTCTCGCACAATCTTTTACGCCCTATCAACTCAATGCGATTGGCTTCAAAGACCTTCCGATCGAGCTTTGGGAAGTTAAAAAATATGAAAACGAACTTATTTTATTTTCGCAAGTTAAGCCGCTCAATAAAACCGAATCGATCAAAAACATTTCCAAAGATACAAAGATACAGAAAGTCAGCAGCGAGGTAAGGCCTTATACGATCGAAGATCATTTTAAAGAAGGTTGGGAGATCTCGCGCGAACTCTATAACGAATTCTGGAATGAGCTAAGCATGTTGGACAGCCGCATCGAGGAAAACCCCAGGCGGATTTGTGTGAGTTTTAAAATCACTGGCAAGGTCTTAGCTTACGCGCATATTTTTAAAAGCAAAATACGCATTGATATTACGCGAACCAATTCCCAAGATTTAAACGACCCAGAAAAGCGGGTCAAATACATGGAAAACAGCCGGAAATTCTACAATCAAGACATAAGCTTTTTTGAGATCAAGGCTTCTGAAGATGTTGGATACGCAATTATGCTCTTGAAGCAGGCTATTAAAAAATATTAGCGACTTAACCGGAATTTTTAGAAATGTTCTGAATTCTGTGAATGCTTTTTTATTTTGATTCTTTTAGGAGATAAGTATGAACCAGGTTGAACAGGATTTTTTGAAGGATTTAGATAAAAAACTTTGGACAGCGGCAAATAAGCTTTTGCCAGCGCTTGATGCCGCTGTTTATAAGCACATTATTCTGGGTCTGATCTTCCTTAAGTATGTCAGTGATGCTTTCGAGGAGCGGCAGCAGGAGCTGGCGACAAGCTTTAAGGACCCAAAGAGTGATTACTATATGAACCCCAAGGATTACGGTAAAGATTATGAGCAGGCGATCACAAAAGAACTCGAAATTCGGGATTACTATATCGAAAAAAATGTTTTCTGGGTACCCATTGAGGCACGTTGGCAAATGCTTCGGGACTGCGTCAAGATTCCTATTGGGGGCGAGTTACCCTGGAAGACGAGCGATAAGAAACCAGAGAAAATGCGCTCTGTGGGTTGGCTTATTGATAACGCCCTGGAAGCAGTGGAGAGAGAAAATCCTAAACTAAAAAGCATTCTCGATAAGCGCTTCACTCAAATGCAAGTGGAGTCTCATAAGCTTGGTGAGCTTATCGAGCTTTTTTCGCTTACGCAATTTACCGCCAAAGAATTTAACGGAAAGCCGCTTAATCTTAATAGTAAAGATGTGCTTGGGCATGTTTATGAATTCTTCTTGGGTGAATTTGCCTTGGCTGAGGGTAAAAAAGGAGGGCAGTACTACACTCCCAAGAGTATTGTTTCTTTGATTGTCCGTATGCTGCAACCTTTCAAGGGCCGTGTTTATGATCCAGCTATGGGTTCAGGCGGTTTCTTTGTGCAAAGTGAAGAATTCATTGAAGAGTTCGGTGGCAAGCTTGGCCAAATTCATGTCTATGGGCAGGAGTCCAACCCCACCACATGGCGACTTGCGGCGATGAATATGGCGATTCGTGGCATTGATTTTAATTTTGGCAAGAGTAATGCAGATTCCTTTTCAAATGATCAGCACCCG
>CAZSVD010000394.1:0-3491 GCA_964610145.1 uncultured bacterium
TAAGACCGCTCCCAAAGACGCTTCGATTAAACAGAGGATTTTTGAAGATATTAAAGTTCCGCGCGATTACCGTCCGTTCTATTTGAAATATGCTTTTCTTGCGGGTGCGAGCGTGGAAGAAATTTTTAACGCGACTTTTATCGATCCCTGGTTCTTGCATCAGCTGAAGCAAATCGTTGATTTGGAAAAGGAATTAGTCGCGGCAGCGACTCCGGAAAAACGGAAAGCCTTATTGCTAAAAGCAAAAAAATACGGTTTTTCCGACAGACAGCTGTCGTTTTTGTGGGGACAAAAAGAAGAAGAAGTCCGCGCGTTCCGCAAGTCCGCAAAAATTCAGCCTGTTTATAAACTCGTGGATACCTGTGCCGCTGAGTTTCAAGCTTATACGCCCTATTTTTATTCCACTTATCAGGATGAGGATGAGGTCACCGTTTCCAGTAAAAAGAAAGTGATGATCTTGGGCGGTGGACCCAACCGTATCGGGCAGGGAATTGAATTTGATTATTGCTGTGTGCACGCTGTTTTTGCACTCAAAGCGCGCGGCTACGAGACCATTATGGTCAATTCCAATCCTGAAACAGTCAGTACGGATTACGACACAGCGGATAAACTTTATTTCGAGCCATTAACGTTAGAAGATGTTCTCGCGATTTATGAGAAGGAAAAGCCCGAAGGGGTAATTTTGCAGCTTGGCGGACAAACACCTCTCAATTTAGCAACAGGTCTTGCCGCAAATGGTGTAAAAATTCTTGGAACATCGGTTGATGCGATTGACCGCGCTGAAGATCGCGATCGTTTCAAGCAGCTTTTGCAGAAAATCGGCATTAAGCAGCCGGCAAACGGCATTGCGCAAAGTTTTGACGAAGCATGTCGGATTGCTAAGGAGGTCGGATATCCCGTAGTGGTTCGTCCTTCGTATGTGCTCGGCGGTCGCGCGATGGAAATTGCTTATGATGAAAACCAGCTGAAGAAGTTTATGCAGCAAGCAGTTGAAGCAAGTGATAACCATCCGATTTTAATTGATAAATTTTTAGAAAACGCGACGGAGTTGGATGTTGATTTGATTTCGGACGGCAAGCTCGCGGTGGTGGGTTCTGTTTTAGAACATATTGAAGAAGCAGGGATTCATTCCGGAGATTCAGCATCAGTCATTCCGCCTTTTTCAATTTCAAAGGCGATGTTTCAAGAGGTTGTCCAGAAAACCAAAGAGCTTGCCTATGAGCTGGATGTGCGCGGTTTAATGAACGTGCAATACGCGATTGTCAAAAATACGCTGTATTGTTTGGAAGTGAACCCGCGTGCTTCGCGTTCGATGCCTTTTGTCAGTAAAACCATTGGGGTGCCGCTTGCAAAACTCGCGGCACAGATTATGGTTGGCGCGACGTTGGAAGAGCTTGGCTTTACGTCAGAGATTACACCGCCATATTTCACCGTAAAGGAATCCGTGTTCCCATTCGTGAAATTTCCCGGTGTCGATATTATTCTTTCACCGGAAATGAAATCCACCGGCGAAGTGATGGGGATTGATTATGATTTTGGGTTGGCATTTTATAAATCCCAGGATGCGGCGATGTCCCATATTCCGAAAGAAGGAAATATTTTTGTCAGTGTCAAAAATACGGACAAAAAAGCAATCATTGATATCGTGAAAGGTTTTTCGAATTTGGGTTATAAAATCCTTTCCACGAAAGGAACCGCCGCGATTTTGCGTGAGCAGGGGGTTGTGGTTGAAGAGCTTAAAAAATTAAGCGAAGGCAGTCCGAACGCGGCAGACTTGATTAAGACCCGAAAAATTGATTTGATTATCAATACCCCGAACGGCAAAGGCCCCATGCTCGATGAAGGGAAAATTCGTTCACTTGCGGTGTCATTTAAAGTGCCGTGTATAACGACGTTAAACGCCGCGAAAGCAGCGTTGCTCGGTTTGCAATCGGTTCGGGGCGCGCATCCTGAAGTTAAATCGATACGCGAATATCATGAAGAATGCCGCAAACATCAATCTGTTCAGGTTTAAAAAAATATGACACGTCCGCTTTTTGACGAGTCCGTTACGGTGATTGAGAATGCCCGCGTGAACGGGAAGTATTTTAAACTTATTTTTCGTTCAAAAAACCTTGCTCGGAATGTCAAGCCGGGGCAGTTTCTTATGCTCCAAATCGGAGACAAAGAAGATCCTTTTTTGCGACGTCCTTTCAGCTATTTTCGGACCCATCAAGACCGCATCGAAGTTTTGTATGAAATTTTAGGCTACGGAACTCGCCAATTATCCAAAAAGAAAAAAGGCGATACCGTTAAAGTGTTGGGCGCGCTTGGAAATCCTTTTACGGTGAAAGCTCCTCGTAAGAAAAGGGTTTTAGTCGCGGGTGGGGTGGGCGTGCCTCCGCTGGTTTTCTTTTCTGAGCAAAACAAAGCGGATTATCTTTTAATCGGAACCAAATCTAAGCAGGAAGTCTTGCCAAAAAAGGAACTCGCAAAAGTGAAAGCGAAAGTTCTTTTTTCGACGGATGACGGCTCCTATGGAGTCAAAGGCCGTGTGACTTTGCTTCTCGAAGACGTGATTCAAAAAGAAGGCGCGGAAAATATTTTCATTCAAACTTGCGGGCCAATGCCCATGATGAATGCTGTCATGACGATCGCAAAAAAATATGAAATTCCCGGCGAAGCGTCGCTTGATGAGACCATGGGCTGCGGGATGGGTGTGTGTTTAGGGTGCATGGTGAAAACGCCCGAAGGTTGGGTGCCGAGCTGTACTAAGGGTCCTATCTTTGCATTTGATCAGCTCGTTGAAATGGGGCATTGATGTTTATGCCATCAAATAAAAAAATAAAACCAGATCTAACGACCCGGATTAAGCATCTGACGTTCAAAAATCCGGTGACAGTTGCTTCCGGAACCTTTGGAACGACGACTGAATACGAAGCCTTGATCGATTATAACAAGCTCGGTGCGGTGATTGCGAAGACGGTAACATTGCATGCCCGTCCCGGCAATCCGATGCCCAGAATTTGCGAAACAGCGTCCGGAATGATTAATGCGATTGGTTTGCAAAATAAAGGGTTGGATGAGTTTCTTGAAAATAAAATGCCTAAAATCCGCAAACAAAAAACACCCTGGGTGATTAGTATTGCCGCGGAAACAACCGAAGAATTTTCGGTAATGGCCAAAAAACTGGATGCAGTTAAAAAAGATTTTGCGATGCTTGAGGTTAATTTATCCTGTCCGAACGTTGAAAAGGGCGGCGCAAGTTTTGTGAAAAAGCAGGAAACCATCATAGATATTATTAAAGCCATTCGCGATCAAACGGATGTGGTGATGATGGCAAAACTTTCTCCTGAGCTGGGCGATGTGGTAGAAATTGCCGGCAATGTATTAAAACATGGCGCCGACGGATTGAGTTTGATCAATACGCTGCGGGGAATGGCAATTGATATTTATAAAAGAACTTCGCGTATTCACCGTGACTCGGGCGGTTTGAGTGGTCCCGCGATTAA
>CAZSVD010000395.1:0-3052 GCA_964610145.1 uncultured bacterium
CATAACGCCGCTGATCAGTGAAGGCAGGGTCATGGGAACTTTAGGTCTCTACTCGCGGCATGCGAACATTTATACCCATGACGATTTACGTCTTTTAGATGCGATCGCGACTTTGGCTTCTTCGGCGATTTCCAATTCAACGCTTTATGAGCGGACAAACGAGTTGGCCATTCGTGATTCACTCACCGGGCTTTACGTGCGGCGTTATTTTTACTCCAGACTTAAAGAAGAGCATCGCCGCGCGCTGCTTAATCATAAGCCTCTTTCACTTTTAATGTGCGATCTGGACTTTTTTAAAAACATCAACGATCAGTATGGTCACCAGGCGGGTGATTTAATTTTGGGTCAATTTACGGAGGTTTTGCGAAAAAAAACCGAAGATGCCGTTTTGGCGCGCTACGGCGGTGAGGAATTTGCGATTATTTTTCCTGAGATGGGGAAAACTCAAGCGGTTGAACAGGCGGAGCTAATTCGCAAAGCCGTGGAAGCAACGATCTTTAATTTGCGCCGGCAGGAAGTTAAATTAAGCGTATCGATTGGCGTTGCTTCGTTGCCGGATGATACACTGGAAATTGAAGCGCTTGTGCAAAAGGCAGATGATGCGCTTTATGCCGCCAAAGCGAGTGGGAGGAACCGCGTATGTTGCGCTCCGTCCTAGTGCTCATCTTTTTTTCTGTATTGTCGTTTTTCTTTACGCGACGCAGTCTTGATTTTTCGGTTTTCCATTTTTTATTGACTCCGTATTGGGCTTTTGCCTTTTTCTTTTGGTGGGATGAGAAGCGCAAACCGGTGTTGTTTGCGGGAATTCTTGTTTTTTTTGCGTGGCAGATTTACTTTGGGCTGCACACCAGCTTCCGTTATTTTGCGGTTTTGTGGTTGATTTGCGCGGCTGTTTTTTTTGCCCTTTTTTTGGTTCGTAAAATATTCGAAAAAAGAATCCGCGAACGTATCGCTCAAGTTGCCGAAAAAGGGCGAGAGCTTGATGCCAATCGCAAGAAATATGATTCCCGTCAGCAAAGCCTGGAGCATTTGGAGCACCAGGTAGCGAGTCTTCTCAATCTTTTTGAAATTGCGCGTGAGCTGAGTGAGGCGATTAATTTTTCCGGACTCGCAGAAAACCTGGCCAAAACACTAAAAAATGAACTTCAGTTTGAACGTGTTGTTATTTGGATACCTCTCAAAAACAAGGACTCCAATGAGAAGCTTTTTAAAGTAATCGAGATTTCACACGAAGGAACTTTTTCAATGGCGGATTCCCAGTCGGTGAACTTAGAGCTTTTTTGTCTTTTGGAGACTGGGCGGCAAATGATCCGCAGAGAGAATACCTGGTATTTTCCGGCGTTTGACCAAAATGACTTGTATGCGGCTTTTGTGATTCAAGGTGCGGATGAAAAAGATTTGGCAAAAATAGAGGTTTTAAGTTCATTTTTGGCCCTTCTTGTCAAAAAAATCAGTCTTTATGAGACGATTCGGGAGTTATCCATCGTGGATGATTTAACCGGTGTTTTTGTGCGGCGGCATTTCATGGAGCGCTTGCACGAAGAGATTAAACGATCTCAGCGGTTTAAATCACCCTTATCACTTCTGATGTTGGACATTGACCATTTCAAAAGATATAATGACGAGTTCGGACATTTGGTCGGAGACGCGACACTTAAGAAAGTTTCCGAAATTTTAAAGATGAATGTTCGCCGTGTTGACTTGGTAGGACGATACGGCGGTGAAGAGTTTATTGTGGTAATGCCTGAAACCAAACAGGCGGCCGCTTTGGAAGTAGCCGAGCGTATTCGTTCGTATATTGCGCGGCATACTTTTAAGCTTTATCATGTGGAAACCAAGGTGACCGTAAGTCAGGGAATTGCGACCTATGATCCTCAGAATTCACCATTGCCTGAAACCGGGGATATTGCGCCAATTGTGGAGCGCTTGATTCAAGCAGCGGATAAATGTCTTTATCAGGCCAAAGAGGACGGACGTAATCGAGTGATGGTTTATAAAGATTGGGTGTAAATTGAAAAAATATTTTTTAAGCGTATTTATTATCGGTGTTTTGATGATGAGCTCAACGTGGGTTTGGGCGCAAACTCAGCCGGCATCAAATAGCACGCAGGATAAAACGAAAAACGAGGCTGCCACTCCGGATTCCGCGTCTGTTGCTGAAAAACCTTCTGAGCCGGTCAAGCGCGTGCCTGTTGATACTATTTTCGATACCAAAACATATCAGGTTGAATCAGTCGCTGATAGCCTTGAATACGACAAGACCCGCAATTTATTGATTGCAAAAGGCAATGTTGTTTTAACTTACCAGGATGTCAAGATTACTTCAGATTACGCGGAGCTTGATACTCAAACCAATAAAGCAACCGCACGCGGACATGTAATTATTTTCAATAAAGATGTTCCCACGGTTAAAGGATCTGAAGTTTATTATGATTTCAAAGCGCATCATGGGAACTTTCCGGATGGACGCTTCGTAAGTTTGCCTTGGCGCGGTACAGGTGTCGAAGTTGAGCAGCAGCGAGAAGGTTTGCATACCATCAAAAATTGTTCGGTTACAACCTGTGGCTCTGAGAATCCAAATTATGAATTTCGCGCTAAACAGGCCACCATCTACGCAGGAGATAAAATCGTTGTCCGAAATGTTTGGCTTTATGTGATGGGGAAGAAGGTTTTTTGGGTTCCGTATATGGTGATACCGCTTGATTTACCGAGTGTTCCGTTTAATGTCACGGCCGGGAATAATAAGCGTTTTGGTTTTTATATCGGAATCATGAAGGGGTATTACATCAACAAGCATTTGTCGGGGCAACTGTACGGAGACTGGCGTGCGCGGAAAGGATTCGGCGCGGGACTTCGTCAGCGCTATGATTTTGGAAAGTGGGCTCAGGGTGATATTAAGCTTTATTGGACCCAGGATAAAAGAGCTCCCACACCCGGGCATTTAGATTTATCGGGACGCGAGAATCCTTACGAACAAACTTCGGATCGTGATCGCGGTCGAATCAGCTGGAGACACCGCACAGACTTTAACCCAGGAACTCATTTGATTTTG
>CAZSVD010000396.1:0-9652 GCA_964610145.1 uncultured bacterium
CAACCATATCTTCCGGAGTCGTATAAAGCTTATCCGCCGGAGCGCCTTCGTGGCTCACACCATCTTCTTCTCCGCCCACAACACCGGCTTCAACTTCAAGAATGATTTCATTCTTGGCACAACGCTCAAGAAGCTTCACCGCGATATCCATATTTTCTTTGAGCGGCAATTCAGAACCGTCAAACATATGGCTGTTAAAAAGATTAGGCAGTCCGGCTTTGCGGCGGCGTTCCGTTTCATCGACGAGAGGAACAAGAAACTTATCAAGCTTAGACGCCTGGCAATGGTCAGTATGAAGTGCGATCCAAACATTGTAACGCTTTGCCAAACGATGAACGTGCTCGGCGATCGAAATCGCGCCGTCCACCATATTCTTCACGTTCAAACCGGAAGCAAATTCCGCTCCGCCTGTTGAAACCTGAATGATTCCATCCGCCTTAGCGTCCGCGAAACCCTTTAAAGCGGCATTCGCCGTTTCTGTGGAAGTCACATTGATCGCGGCATACGCGTATTTCTTTTCTTTGGCCGTATCAAGCATTTTGCAATATTGTTTGTAATCTACTACTGGCATATGTTCTCCTTAATCTATTCTTAAAAAATGAATTGCGGTTTACGCACCGAAAAGTTCGTTAATCTTGGCCTGAATTTTTTCCTGAGGGTTAAAACCGACAATGCTGCCGACTTTTTCGCCATTCTTGAAAAAAAGCAAAGTGGGAATCCCCTGAATACCAAATTTTCCGGGCGTAAGCGGGTTTTCATCCACATTCATTTTGCCCACAACCACTTTACCGGCATTCGCTACTGCAATTTTTTCAACAATCGGTCCTACCATACGGCAGGGCCCGCACCACTCTGCCCAAAAATCAACTAAGACCGGTGAGCTGGACTTAAGCACATCGGTTTCAAAATTAGCATCCGTAAAGACTTTTTCATTTCCCATAATCTACCTCAAGAATTAAATTAATAAGCGCGTTAGGAATGCGCATTATACAAGATAGTGTTGATCGCGGACAAGGTGAGAATCAGTGAAAAAGGGTTACTTAAAAGGCTCTAATCTTAGAGCCCCATCTGCAGATCTTTATCTTCGACACTGACTTCAAATACCGTTCCTCTGACACTGGTCGTTGAAGTAGGAGTTCGAACCTGAAAAGATTCATTTCCTTTTAATTTTTCTGCATGAACAAGAATCCGCCCAAGAGCAAGATCAAGCAAAGTTCTCTTTTCTTTTGACAGATCGGAATAACCCAACTCCCCTAGTCGCATCCAGGAATTAGGCAAAACATCCACAGTTCCGGTTGTCCCTTTTTCATCAAGCACAAGCACCGCGCGGGAGTCTCTTCCTGTCTTAATTTCGCAATCCTGAGTTATCTGCATACCTACTTCGGCTTCCTTCCAACTGTCTTCTATTCCGGTTTTTAATTTAACTTCTCCGGAAAGTTCTTCTATTTTTGCAAAACGTTCCGTAGGCTCCGCCTCCGTTTGAGCGTAAGCCGAAATAGAAAAGCCAATAACCAAGCCGCACACGACGGCAATAATAAATTGTTTTTTTTCCATAACTCCTCTTACAATGTGCCCATTCAAAATATATCTTATGCGATCAAATACGTCAAAAAACATAGCATTAAATATCTTTAAAAATCACTATATTGCCTTACCAGGACACAACTTGGCAATTTCACAGTTTCCGCAGTCCGGCCGACGAGCAACGCAACGCGCACGTCCATGCTGGATGATCAAATGGGTATAAATAACCCATTCCTTCTTTTCAATCAGCTCCATTAGCTGATACTCTACTTTAACGGCATCTTCCGAGTTTGAAAACGCCAATAGTCGGTTTATGCGGATCATGTGAGTATCGACCGTTAATCCAGGAATTTTAAAGTAATTTCCAAGAACAACATTGGCTGTTTTCCGCCCCACCCCGGGGATCAACACCAACTCATCCATCGTTTTGGGAATTTGTCCCTGATGCTGACTCAAAATCACTCGTGCCGCGGCCTGAATATTCTTGGCTTTATTCTTATAAAAACCAGTGGAGTGAATCTGTTTCTCAATTTCTAAAATCGGAGCATCCGCGAAATCCGTTATGCGGGGGTATTTTTTAAACAACCCCGGAGTTACAAGATTCACCCGCTTATCTGTGCATTGTGCCGAGAGAATAGTTGCGACCAATAACTCCCATGCAGAGGAGTAATTCAACGCACAATGCGCATCGGGATATGTCTTTTTAAGGATACGAATAATCGCCTTCGCGCGGGCTTTCTTTTGAGCTTGTGTTTCCTTTGGCATGCTCAGTATCATAATACTTATGAAAGTATTCATCCACTCTCGGCAATACATAATCCAGAAAGGTTCAGACAGAGCATGAAAACGATGAAAGCGGTTATTTTCCGAAAAGCCGGCAATATTGATAATCTTGAAACTGCGGAAGTTCCAAAACCAATTCCCGGAAAAGGTGAGGTTTTGGTACGTGTCAAAGCCTGTTCGCTCAATCATCTGGATTACTGGGTCTTAAGCGGTGCGGTTGCTCCCGCAATGTCAATGCCTCATATTTTGGGCTGTGATGTTGCCGGCATAGTCGAAGAATGCGGTGCCGGAGTCCGCAACACTCGCACAGGTAAACGCGTCATTGTCGCTCCGGGAATACGCGGCGGGAAATCACCGCATTATAAAAGCGGAATTTGGGACAGCCTCGCGCCCGGATATCAAATTGTCGGATTGCAAAATAACGGCGGATTCGCCGAGTTTGTCAAAGTTCCTGCAGAAAACATTATTCCTGTTTCAGAAAAACTTTCATTTGAAGAATGGGCCGCCATTCCTCTGGTTTTTTTAACCGCATGGCATATGCTCGTGACTCACGCACAGCTTAAAAAAAATGAAACGGTTTTGATTCAGGCCGCGGGCAGCGGTATCGGCAGCGCGGCAATTCAAATCGCAAAACATCTCGGCGCTAAAATCATCACAACCGTTGGCCAGGACTGGAAAATTAAACCCGCAAAAAAACTGGGTGCAAATCATGTTATTAATTATCAAAAACAGGATTTTGTGGCAAAAGTAAAAGCTTTCACAAAAAACGCAGGTGTGGATGTCGTATTTGAGCATATCGGCCCGGAAACCATGACCAAAAGCCTGCAATGCTTGAAAAGATACGGCCGAATTGTTCACTGCGGAGTTACTTCGGGGGCGGCGGTTACATTTGATCTAAGACAACTTTATATGAATCAAATTCGCGTCCAGGGATCTTATATGGGCGGACTCCATGAACTAAAACAGGTGGTCCAACTCGTTGAAAAAGGAAAATTAAAACCGGTTGTGGATAAAATTTTTCCGCTCCCTCAAGCTTCGTCCGCCTTTAAACATATGATTGCGCGCGCAAATTTCGGAAAAATTATTTTAACTCCTTAATTACGCGTCACAGAAAACTCACGCAACAATCAACCATGCGCCATTCCAAGATTTATCTATCCGGAATTCAAACCATGCTGGCCAGCGCAGCCGCTTTTTCGGTTATGGGCATTTGCGTCAAATTCGCAGCGCGGGATCTGGATCCGCTTCAAATTGTTTTCTTTCGCAGTTTTTTCGGGCTGGTAATTATTCTCAGCCTGCTCCATCACCATCAGCACCCGCTCTTTGGAAAAGAAAAAAAACTGATGATTTTACGCGGAGTCAGCGGCTTTCTTGCTCTTGTGCTGCACTTTTACACCATTAAGCATCTTGAACTTGGAACAGCCGTCACCCTGAATTACATGGCACCTATTTTTGTCGCGCTTTTTTCAGCAAGTTTTTTAAAAGAAAAACCGACTCTCGTTTTTTACCCTTTGCTCGCAAGCTCTTTCCTGGGAGTCGCCATGATGAGTCTTCAGCATGGGCTTTCTTTAAATATCAATGTGGGAATTGCAATCCTCTCGGCAGTCTTCGCATCCGTGGCCTACCTGACTATTCGCGGAATCAATGACCGGGAATCCCCTTATACGGTCATCTTTTATTTCACGGGAATTTCCACGGTGGGATCGCTCGCATTCATTCACGTCTGGAAATGGCCTGAACCCATCACATGGGCCGCATTAATCATGATCGGCATCGGTTCTTACTTTGGCCAGTTTTGGCTGACCACAGCCATGCGCCGCGCACCGGCCTGGCTAGTCAGCCCTTTTATTTATCTCAATCCGGTTCTATCTTCGCTTTATGGCTGGTTCTTTTTTGGTGAACACGGGAATGCGATATTTTGGCTAGGGCTTATTTTGATTATTGTAAGCGGAATTCTGATTTCACTTTTCGGAATTCCTCACAAAAAGGGCCCTGCTTGAATTCTTTACAAAACTATTCGGATTTAGGCTGAGTCGCTATCGCAAGAACAAGATAAACAACCGCTAAAATGAACCCCACAAAACTCGAGAAAAATTTAGCCAGCACCGGAACATACTGAAAAAAGTTAAACGGTACGGCAATTGCTA
Organism: uncultured bacterium; assembly: GCA_964610145.1. Taxonomy (GTDB): domain Bacteria; phylum Omnitrophota; class Omnitrophia; order Omnitrophales; family Aquincolibacteriaceae; genus Multiplicimicrobium. The sequence goes on from CAZSVD010000396.1 coordinate 4,455, forward strand.
AAACAAAACAAGATATATTAAAGAGCTGTCCAAAACCGATTTGGCGCGGAATAAAAAGTTGGATAAAAAGACCGAGTATCGCAAAAATCAGTGCGGTTAAAATACGCGACAATATTCCAAAAATAAAAATCGCCAAAAACAAAAAGATAAAAACAGGAACTTTGGCAGCCTTACAAAACCGGTCAATCACCTTTTCATCGATATGCGCCGAAAAATCTTTTTTTGCGCGGCTTCCGATAGGAGCGGCTTCCATGGTCCCGTTCTTCTTGATATACACCATTTTCGATGTGACATAGATCATGGCACGCTCAGCTTCTTCCCGAGGGACCTCAACCGTCTGATCATCAAAAACAGCAATCACACCGAGATTGGCATACTTTAATTCATAATGCCCCGACTTATCCAACTTCATTCCCGACTGACTCAGGGTCATCGCGGGAAAATCTCTTTTAATTGAAGCCAAAAACTCATCTACCTGAGGCAGATGAACAGCGCCAAAAATAACCATCGCCAAAGAAAATAGCAGCGACAAATAAACTAAAAAGCCGAGCACAGCCCCCTGCGTAAGATTGCGCGCTTCACGGTAGATTTTAAAGTCAAAAAAAACAAAAAAAGGCGCCAAATAAAAACGGGACTTATTCATGCTCTCTCCCTGATTAATAAGTAATCTTCAGAATTTTCATTTTAATTACGCCGGCCGGAACGCGTATCTCAAACTCTTCGTGCAAAGATTTTCCCAAAATCCCTTTTCCGATCGGTGATGAAACAGCGATGCGCCCCAAATCAAAATCAGCTTCATCTTCTGCAACAAGCTTATAAATGAAGGTTTCTTTGACTTTAAGGTTATGCACCTCCACCGTTGCGCCCAAAAAGACTTTATCCTTAGGAACCTGGCTTACATCGAGAATTTGCGCGCGCGATAATTTGTCTTCTAATTGCGCGATACGTGTTTCAAGATGCGCTTTCGCTTCTTTCGCGGCGTCATACTGGGCGTTTTCACGTAAATCTCCATGAGCACGCGCAACCGCAAGCTCTTCGGTCACTTCTTTACGCTTCGTCGTCTTCAAATATTGAAGCTCTTCCGCCATTTTGTCATAACCCTCACGAGATAAAATAATTTTTCCTGACATGCGCTACTCCTTAGATTACCTAATCCTACTCTCAAAAGACATTTTCAAACAAACAAATTTTAGTTCAAACCCGATTGCGCGGCTAGCGCAAGCAAAAATGCTAGTTGCCGATCCAACGGGCATAAAGACTTTTCGCAAGAACCGGGTCTTCCGTTCCCTTGACGATCACGCGGCCGTTTTTAAAAAGCATCAATTCATAATCGGGTATGGTCACGCGCGCAAAATCAGCGCTTACCTGAACTCCGGCTCCGCTTTTCCAACGCTCGGATAAATTTTCCCAACTAAGTTCGTGCCCTTTCTCGCGTTGAATCTGCACGGCATTTCTTCCGCACAGTTTAAGTACCTGTGTTGCCGTTTGAATATCCAACCCGGGGAAAATTCCATTTTGGCATCCCGGACAAACTTCTCCCGTCAAACTTTGAGCGGAAATCTGTTTAAACTCTCCGCGCCAAACATCAAAACTAAAAAGCTCCGCGGGAATCGCCGCCGACCCCTCGGTCAAAATTTGAATCAGCCGCGTAAACTGCATTGAAGCTGTCATATGGGACGCTGATGCTAAAATTCCCGAACGATCACAGGTTTGAGAATGCTCTGCTCCCGGATTCTCCGGAAAGACACATCGCAAACACGGTCTTCCATCCGGCAAAACCGCGTAAACCATCCCGCGGGTTTCAATCGCGCCGCCATAAATAAACGGTATTTTATTTTTAACCGCAAAATCATTGAGCAAATAGCGAGTTTCAAAATTATCAGTACCGTCCAAAACCACATCCACATCCCCAAGCCATTCGTCAATGTTTGCGGCATGAAGATCCTCCACGACAGCTTCAATTTGAATTTCAGAATTAATCTCTGCCAAATGTCTTTTTGCGGCGGATGCTTTCGCCAAACCCGCTTTCACATCCGCCTCATTAAACAGAACCTGTCTTTGGAGGTTGCTTTGCTCAATGACATCACGATCAATCAAACGTAAGAAGCCAACGCCCCCGCGCGCGCAAAGCTGAGCGGAAACGGAACCCAAGGCACCAATCCCGACAATCGCAACCCGGGCGGCGGATATTTTATCTTGGCCGGAGGAACCAATCTGAGAAAGAATGGATTGACGGGTATAACGTTCCATAAATTAGGAAATTTTTTCCGCCAATTCGGTTTGATACGAACTATCCACCATGCAGGGTTCATAGCCGGCGTCTTTAATCAATCTTTCCATTTCCAGACGGGAAAGATCACGCGGAGTTTCACTGCCGGCATCATGCATGATTTTCTCATTCAAGTTAAGTCCGCCTAAATCATCACAGCCGAAAGAAAGAGCCACCTGCGCAAATTTCAGATCCGTTGTCGTCCAATGCGCTTTAATATGCGGAACATTATCAAAAAGCAACCGTGATACCGCGAGCGCTTTTAAATCAAGCAGTCCGCCCGGCTCGCCCAATTTGGAAAGACGGTTATTTTCGGCCTGATAAGAAAGAAGAATAAAAGACTGAAAGGCTTTTGTCTTATCCTGAAGCTCGCGTAAACGCAGCACATGATCCACACGGTCTTCATCCGACTCAATATGACCGTAAAGCATGGTGCAGTTGGTTCTTAAATTTAACTGATGCGCTTTTTCATGAATCGCAAGCCATTGTGTGGCCGTGATTTTTTCACGGCAAATTTTCTGCCGTGTCTTTTCCGCGAAAATTTCGGCGCCTCCGCCCGGCATACCGTCCAATCCCGCGTCGATCAGCTGTTTCAGAACTTCTTCATGTGTTAATCCGCAACGCACAGCCAAATCATCAATTTCAGGTGCGGTTAAGGCTTTGATATAAAGATGCGGCCATTTTTTCCGGATGCGGCTGAACATTCCGACATAATAATCCATCATCAATCCGGGATGATGTCCGCCCACAATATGCACTTCGTTAATATTCCATTTTTCGACGGCATGACGGACTTTGTCTTCGATTTCATCCAAAGTAAAAGTGTAGCCGCCCTCCTGGCCGGGCTTGCGTGAAAAAGAACAAAACATACAGCTAATATTGCAAACATTGGTGTGATTGAGATGCAAGTTAACGGAATAATAAACTTTGCGTCCGTTTAAACGCTGTCGGACTGTTTGCGCGAGAGCGCCCACAGCATGAAGATCGGGAGAACGGTACAACCTGACACCATCCTCAAAAGAGAGCCTTTCTCCCGCAGCGACTTTTTCGGCGATATCCCGAAGGTCAGAATTCTTAAGAATGGAATCAATCATGAGATTACCTCGAACGCGGAAAGCGTTCTTATTTTATCGCGTCAGGTTTTTTACGCTTAATTTCTTCAAAAAACTCATCCACAAGTTTGGTCTGATCAACAACCCGGTGCTGTAAACCGTCCACATAAATCATGCCTTTGTCTTTTCCGCCGGTAATTCCGAAATCACTCTCATGCGCTTCTCCCGGACCATTGACAACACAGCCCAGCACAGACAAGGTTAAGGGATCTTTCAGCGTTTTCATCGCGCGGTCTTCCACCTCACCCGCGAGTTTAAAAACATCGACTTCGGCGCGGCCGCAGCTTGGACAAGAAATCACACGCACGCCTTTGCGGAGACCCAACGCTTCTAAAATCATTTTACCGACTTTAATTTCTTCACGTGAATCCGCGGTCAAAGAAACGCGAATCGTGTCACCGATTCCCTGCTGGATGAGTGTGCCGATTCCGATGGCATTATAAATACTGCCGCGCAAAAGTGTTCCTGCTTCGGTCACGCCTAAATGCAGCGGATATTTAAAAGTTTGGCTGGCAAGTTGATAAGCTCCGACCATGGTCGGAACATCGGAAGCTTTGATTGAAATAATAATGTCGTTAAAATCGAGCCGCTCTAAAATTCCGACATGACGCTTGGCACTTTCCACCAAGGCCTGCGGAGTGACGCCATATTGATCACGGATATCTTTTTCAAGCGATCCGCCGTTCACTCCGATTCGAATGGGAATTTTATTCCGCTTCGCCTTTTCAACCACTTCAATCACGCGATCTTCCGCGCCGATATTTCCCGGATTCAGGCGCAATTTATCAACCCCTTCGTCAATCGCGATTAAAGCGAAACGGTGATTAAAATGGATATCGGCCACCAGCGGAATTTTTATGCGCTTTTTAATCGCGCCAAGAGAACGAGCATCCTCTTCTTTCGGACAAGCAACACGCACAAGCTCGCAACCTGCCTCAGCAAGCTGTTCAATCTGCGCCACCGTCGCATCGACATCACGTGTATGCGTCGTGCACATGGATTGAATACGAATCGGTGCGTCTCCGCCGATCGTAACATTACCAACCTTAACCTGACGCGTCGGCTTTCTCTGCGGCAACGGTAACGGATTATCCATATTAGGAAATTGCCACCATACGTTCGATGGGCAACCGCGCTTTATCCGCAAGCTCTTTGGGAACCTTGACTTCGTATTTTAAGTTCTCGAGCGAATCGACTATTTTTTCAAGCGTATTCATTTTCATATAACCGCAAACCGACTGCGGACTAGCGGGAATAAAACATTTTTCCGGATGTTCACGCTGCATTCGGTGCAAAATACCCGTTTCGGTCGCGATAATAAATTTCTTGGCTTTTGATTCACCGACATAGCGAATCATGCCTTCGGTGGAGAGAATCTTGTCCGCGAGATGCATCGACTTAGTCAAGCAACCGCATTCCGGATGCATTAAAAATTCTGCGTCTGGATTGTCTTTGCGAATCACATTGATTTCAGATGCCTGAATCAACGTATGCGAAGGACAATAACCTTTCCAAATGGTCATGTTTTTACGTCCGGTTTCATTCTGCACAAAAGAGCCAAGATAAAAATCCGGAATAAAGAGAATTTCTTTATCGGCAGGAATGGCCTTCACCACATTCACGGCATTCGCGGATGTACAGCAATAATCGCTTTCCGCCTTAACATCCGCGGAAGTATTCACATAAGCCACCACAATCCCCTGCGGATGGGATTTTTTCCATTCACGCACTTGCTCGGGCTTGATCATGTCCGCCAAAGAGCATCCCGCAGCCAAGTCAGGCACAATCACTTTCTTATCAGGACATACGATGCTCGC
>CAZSVD010000397.1:0-1981 GCA_964610145.1 uncultured bacterium
GTACTCGCCGTATTTCCAGGTTCTTCCATTTGTCGTCGCGGCCGGAGATAATCCCCAGATCGGATAATGTTGCTTGTTCAGCGCGTAATCGATATTAGCTTTAACAGCGTTAATATTATTTAAACCGAAAGATTTTGGCGCCATTCCCTGTTCATCTAAAACCAGGGTCGGCATTAAAAATTCAAACAATGACCCGCCCCAGCTTGGAACAATTTTCATGTCACCATATGTGTAATACCCCTGAAAATAACTTGCCTGTTCGTTTTCGATTCGTTTTCCTTTCGGTTTTTGACTTTGCCATGTCCAGGCGTCAGGCGGCGTGCGATAAAGTGACCACCAGTGATCCTCTGGCAAATCCCCCTTGCCGATTCCGAACAAACTGGTTGCGCGCGCCTCGCTTACAAGCATGCCATAATGGGTGCTCACCAAATCATTTCTCTCAGAATCAAAGCCCAAAGACAATTGATTATTTTCATTATCCAAAAATTCTCCGTAATCCATGCGATTTAAAATTTTGGTCGCTTCGCGGTACAGCTCACGATCCATGGCTTCTCGCACAACAACCAACGCAATACCAAGCCAACCATTATCCACCGTTGAAATAAAACCGCGCGTCACGCCCATTTTGGTGGTTTCATAAAAATTGTAGTAAAGATTTTTCCAGCGCCGCAATTTTTCAATTTTGCGCAGTTTCTCAGAAAGCCGCTCTATAGCTTCCGCGCGGGTAATTAATTTCATTTTTTCCGCCGCGACGACGCTCATTAAATCCACGGCGATATTCGTCGGCGAGGTATAGTCGCCCGCAAGCGGCGCGTCACCCAGGCGGATATGGTCGACAACAAGGCTGTTTTCGCGGTTTTGCGCGAACTCAAAATATTTCCAGGTATCTGAGGCAACCTCTTTAAGCAAGGTTTTATCATCTTTGATTTGCATGAGTTGTGCGCGGCGGGTTTCGGCAAAAATGGTTTTTGGAAAGCCGCGCAGATTATCAAGATGGCTTTCAAAAAAAACTTCGTTGGCACCATAAAAAGCAAGTTCGTCAATTTGCAATTTACCGTTTGCCGCCTGCGATCCCGAGACGATCACAAAAGAAAAATTATTGAGCTGATCCCAATCTAAATCAGGAAATGCGTCACGGCGCAGCACGATTTCATTCCATTTGCCGCTGCTGCCGCAAGACGCGGTAACATCCACAACGCTGCTTTTGGCGCGCCAATCCTCTAGTACAAGCCTTACGGAACCGGCAAATGCAGTGTTTTTATCAAAAGAAAGCTTACATGAAAAAACAACGATATCCGCCTGGCTCACGTCTAGCTTTTCAAGAGAGCTTATAAATGCCATTTCTTTGCTTTTGGGCAAATTAAAATCCATTTGCAACGATGAGCCCGCGTTGGGATTACGCGCATCTTCGGGAACGCGGCTAACTTTGATTTGTTTTGCCGTAGCATTACGTAAATGCCAAATACCACCGCGGGCATTTTTTAGCTCGGGTGAATTAAAATCATCGATAACCACAAATTGAGGTGAGGCCGCGAGCGCTTTTTGCGCGGGCAAAATTCGATAAACAGACCGAGCATTATTATCGGTAACAACCGGCTGAGGCGCGCGCGTCTGCCTGATCTGTTTGGGTTTTTTATCGGCAACAGGAGTTATCTTCGCTTCTTTCGCAGATGCGTTCGCTTGCAAAATAACCGCTGCCGCCAAAAATGCAAAAAGGACGCTTGTTTGAAAGCGTCCTTTTTGCAAGGGATTAATTTTCATTTGCCGGTTGTGCCATAGGCGCAGAGGCAAAACAAATAGCTTACCCGAGCGTTGCTTCGACCTTGTGGGTCTTGCCATCGCGAAAATCCGGCACAACATTACCGCTGATGCGCTTGCCATCAACGATCAATTCTTTGACGCCGTTATTTTTCTTGTTCGGGTTTTTAACTTCGATTTGATACGTCGTGCCGCGGAAAAAGCGCTGAGCCTTGAAGCCCTT
>CAZSVD010000398.1:0-2270 GCA_964610145.1 uncultured bacterium
GACGCGGGCGCGCGGGCGACGCGGATCTTTTACGTAAGTTGGGCCCAGAATGCGGCTTTGAAGTTTTTCAGGCAAAACCGGTTGTTTGGAAAGGATCTCCGGTTTCAAGCACAGCGGTGCGCGCGGCGGTTCGTGACGGAAAAATGGATTTGGCAGCGAATTTGCTGGGTCGTCCCTGGAGCTTGGCAGGCAAAGTTTTGCATGGAGAGGCGCGCGGAAAGAAACTCGGATTTCCGACGGCCAATTTAGATTTAAAAGGGTATGTTTGTCCGGCTTTCGGAGTTTACGCGATTCGGGCGGTTATGCTTACTTCGGGAAAAACGAAGCCGGCAAAGAAAATTTTACGAGGAGTTGCTAACTTGGGAGTTCGTCCGACTTTTGGCGGCGGTCGTCCGGTGCTCGAGGCGCATTTTTTTAGCTTTAATAAAAATATTTACGGTAAAAAAATCGAAATCTTTTTTTTGAAAAAATTACGCAAAGAAAAAAAATTTAAATCTTTGGCAGATCTTCAAAAGCAAATCCGGAAGGATATTCAGGCCGCGCAGCTTGTTTTAAAAAATAAAATATGAGTTCTCACAAAAATTCTTTTTGCGGTTATTTTGATCGACGGGCGTTGCCGGGCGTTTTATTGCTCGTGGTACTTGGCATCGTAAGTTCATTTTTGATTCCGGTCAAAGTTGCGTTGAGCGCCACCGCTTTTGTTTTGATTTTGCATTTATCTTTTTTTCGCGACCCCTGCCGTAAACCCGCGGGAGAAGGAGTCTTGTCGCCCGCGGACGGTAAAGTGGTTGAGATCAGTCTTTGCGACGAGCCGCGTTTTATTCAGGGTAAGGCCGTGAAAATCGGAATTTTCCTATCTGTTTTAAATGTGCATGTAAATCGTATGCCGTGGAATGGGACGCTTGAGTGGCAGGAGCATATCCCTGGTAAATTTTTGAATGCCTTGAATCCGGAATCCGTAAATCAAAATGAATGTAACTGGATGGGTTTTCGCGATGGAAGCCGTAAGTTTGTGGCACGACAGATTTCAGGGCTTATCGCGCGGCATATTCACTGGGACGCTAAGAAGGGTGAAACCCTCTTTCGGGGTGACAAAATAGGCATGATTTGCTATGGTTCTCGTGCTGAGTTATATTTACCCGCGGATGAATTCGAGACTTTAGTTCGCCTCGGAGATGTCGTAAAATCTGCTGAAACAGTTGTGGGAATATGGAAAAAATAAAAGAACGCGGTTTACGTAAAATGAGGTTTTCTCCGGCCGATGCGGCTACATCCATGAATTTGGTATGTGGTCTTTTATCGATGGTGATGGCTGCGCATGATCAGACCTATAATGCGATTTGGTTGATTGTGATGGCGATGCTTTTTGATTCCATTGATGGCAATCTTGCGAAAATGTTCAATACGGTTTCTGAATTCGGCCGCGAACTTGACTCCTTAGCGGATATGGTTTCATTCGGAACCGCACCGGCTTTTCTTTTTGCCGAAATGTTTATCCAGCCTGAATTTGCATTCATTGCTTTTTTGGCTCCGGCCGCTTATACCGTTTGCGCGGCAGTCAGACTTGCGCGTTTTAACTCAAAAAAATCCATTCCCGGATATTTTCAGGGATTGCCGTCACCCGCGGCCGCTTTGGGTGTTGTGATGTTTGCTTTAACGGCAGTGCAGTTGGGTTGGACAGTTCAGCCTGTCTTTTCAAATGTAGCCTTGATGTTTATGGGAATTATCGCGCTTCTGATGGTCAGCTCTGTTTTATACCCCAAGCCTTTTGGTGCCGAGTACGAAGTTTGGAAGCCGTTCTTTGCGCTTGAAGGAACCGCCTTTCTTTTAACCTGGGCGACCTTGGGTCGTGAAATTGGCCTTCTGGTATTTATGCTGTTTTATATCCTTGGAGCTCCATTCTACGGATTGACCCTTCAGAAAAAGACAGAGTCTGCGCTCAATTGATCGTTCTTGATAGTTTTGAGGCACTAACTACCGCATTATTAACAAAAATCTTTACAATTTTTGAGTCGTCAGAGTACAATTCACGGCTCAAGAAGAGGAAAATACAGACAAAGATAGATGAAGAGGAAAAAATAAAATGGCTTTGACGAAAGAAAAAAAGAAAGAAACAATTCAAAAATTTAAGATCAGCAAGAACGATGCCGGCTCTGCCGCCGTTCAAATTGCATTATTGACCGAAAGAATCAATGATCTCTCCGCGCATTTTGAAAAAAATGTGAAGGATCATCATTCTCGCCGCGGACTTTTGACGTTGGTTGCACGCC
>CAZSVD010000399.1:0-3037 GCA_964610145.1 uncultured bacterium
CTCAACCCCTTATGTGGATAATTGGACATCCAGATCTTATCAATCTCATCGCGAATACGCTCGGCACTCACAGTTACAATTTGAGGAGCGAGCCGTTTTACTTCTTCCCAGGTACGCTGCTCAACAGAGAATCCTAACTTAGCGGAAAAGCGAATTGCGCGCAATAAACGCAATTTATCTTCTTCAAAGCGTTTGGTGGCATCACCGATCGAACGAATAACCCCCAACTTGAGATCCTCAAGTCCGCCGACATAGTCTAAAACTTTATTGTTCAACGGGTCGTAAAAAAGACCATTGACGGTAAAATCACGGCGCGACGAATCTTCCTCGGCGTTTGAAAAATTTACAAAACCTGGATGACGTCCATCCTGATATCCGCCTTCCGTGCGGAATGTCGCAACCTCAAACTGCATTCCTTGCATGATAACCAGCATGACGCCGAATTGCTTGCCGACAGCAACTGTTTTTTCAAAAAGCTTTTCAATGGTATCGGGAATTGCTGTTGTGGCAATATCATAATCGGTGGGCTTTTCTCCAAGCAAATGATCACGAACGCATCCGCCCGCGAATAGCGCCTGATGCCCCGCTTTCGTTAAACGTTTAACAATCTCAAGAGCGCAGGAACCTTTTGGTGAGCTTAGATCCATCGGAAGAGATGAATCGACCATTGAAAAGTTATCCTAAAATATCGCGGGCCTTAGCGCGCGAATCCATTTTTTGATAATCGTTAAGATCGATAAGGATGAGATCGGGTCTTTCCTGCTCCATACGCTGGGCATACTGAAAACGTTCACCGGGATTGGATTCAATCCGCCGGCTGGCAATATAACGAAATCGAATATTGCAGTTCGGACAAACAGCAACGGACGAAGGAATTAATCCCATCTCACCGCAAGCCGCGCAATTACCTGTGACTTCGCCGACAATCAAAAGCGCTTGCTGCACTTCTTTGATTTCAAACGGCCGGTAAACTCGCAGAAAAACGCGGCTCAATTGAACTTATCCTCGCAGCCTTACAATCGCATCGCCAACTTTAACCGGACGAATCACGCGAATACCGACTTCCTGACCTTCAACAGCTTCAGAAATAGCTTGTCCATCCAGCTGAATCGAGTCTACTTTTTGTCGTAAAGCGGAAATATTCCCCTGAATTTCAATCCAGTCGCCGGGACGCAAAAAACCCTTCTCGATTTTGAGATTTGCAATGCGAGCTTGTTCAAAGTACTGAGAAACTGATCCGATTTTCTCAGGACCGGTTGATTCAACCCTGGCCGTTTGTGCCGGAGCAATCTCCTGCACAGATGAATGTGCCGGACGCATTGTTGATGAAGGCCCTCCAGTGGGACGCTCAATTTGACGAGGAAAACCACCTTCATTGTTACCAAATTCACGCCGAGAATGCGCACCTCCGTGTGAACCACCGCGACGAGATCCACGATCCCGTTGATTATAACGATCGCGCTCTCCGCCCTCGCGTCCTTCTCTGCCATAACTGTTCCCGGAGCGGGAACCACGCTCACGTCCTTCTTGTTGGCCTTCACGATGTTCACGGGAATTAAATCGCCCACCGCGTGAATCACGATTATCTCCGCGCTCACGAGAACCGCGGTCGCGGTTGCGATCACGATGATCCGATGAATTTCTTGAAGTATAACCGCCCTCAGCTCGACGTGACGGAATTTGAGCTGACTGTTTAAAATTAGAGGGTGCTTCCCCTTCACCAACAAAAAGCCATTTTAATCTCGCAAAAAACCCCATAAAAAACCTCTATTTTGTAAATGTAATATTAATGTCTTCGCGGTGCAACTCAAGCTCCGCATGAACATAAACCCGGGTCCCCGCCTGTTTCTCAAGATCTTTCAGAGTTTTTTGATCATGATTAAACAAACGATCCGCAACATCGGGATGCACATAAGCGTGCACCGCCCGTGACCGTGATTCATGCGTTGCGCGGCGAATTTCTTTAATCGCCTGAATCGCCATCGTCACGGTCGATTTAACCATTCCTTTGCCCTTGCAATAAGGACAAGCTTCGTAAACCGCGCTCTCAAGCGACGGACGAATTCTTTGACGCGTCATTTGAATCAGTCCGAATTCGGAAATCTTCAAAATGTGCGTTTTGGCACGGTCACGCTTCATCACATCGCCGAACACACGAGACAAACTACGGCGATTGGAAAAGCGTTCCATGTCAATAAAGTCGATAACGATAATACCGCCGGCATCACGCAACCGTAGCTGACGCGCAATTTCATGAGCGGCTTCCACATTGGTTTGATACACGGTTTCCTCAAGCCCTTTTTCCCGGCTCCCGGTAAACTTCCCGGTATTAACGTCAATCGCAACAAGACATTCCGTTTGCTCAATCACAATGGACCCGCCTGATTTCAGCGGAACCGTGCGATTGATTGTATTTTCAATTTCTTTTTCGACTTTAAATTTTTCAAAAAGATGTCCTTGTTCTTTTTCAAAATGCACATTGATCGGCTGACCAGGCATATAGATCGAACAGAATTTTTTTAGTTTGCTGTAAACATTTTCAGCATCAACATAAATCATCGTGCTGTCTTCAGTCACATAATCACGCATCACGCGCTCAACCAACCCTAACTCTTGGTGCAAAAGCACGGGTGCTTTTTTACCTTCGATCGACGCATGGATTTTCTTCCAAAGCTGTACGAGATAGTGAATATCACGTTTAAAATCCTGCTCGCTTTTACCTTCCGCGTTGGTACGAATAATAAATCCGACACCCTTAGGAACTTCAAGATTATCAAAAATGGAGTGAATGCGATTGCGTTCAGCGCGGTCAGAAATTCGGCGCGAGATTCCCATTTTCTCATCGCCCGGCATCATGACAAGATAACGCGCAGGAATTGAAAACTGAGTGGTTAGGCGTGGCCCTTTGGAACGAATCGGCTCCTTAACAACCTGAACGATGACTTCCTGCCCAATTTTTAAAACCTCATCGATACGCTGACGACGACGCCCATTTCCCCGCTGCGATCCGTCACCCTTATCGCCGTTTTCCTCTTCA
>CAZSVD010000400.1:0-6966 GCA_964610145.1 uncultured bacterium
ATTTGAAAATGCCCGTAGAGCCAAACTTCCAACCAAGTTGGTTCGAACTTCCGAGGGATGGAGAGCCAGTGACTATCGGCTTTTTCAGTGGGGACATGATGACGCCCGTGACGTTGCGAAGGGAATTCAACGTGAGTGGGCGGAACAACTTGGTCGCAGGTCCGAATCGAGAGCCAATGAACAGCGGTCTGATTCGTGGCCTCAATACGGACATGTGCTTGAAGGACATGTTCGAACCGCAATTTACTGGTTGGCAAAACATCCGGATATTTATAAGCGTTGGCAAGATAGCATAGGTCTTTTCATTCGTCACTTTAGCCGGCAAGGTGATGAGAGACAAAGAGCGGTGGTGGCCTCGGAAATAGTGGGTTTATTTGAAGATGCGTATCAAATGACCACGAAACATATGCAGACTGCACGAATAAAGCCTGACTCAAAGCCGATTTATGTGACTTTTGCCGCCAATATTGAACAATCCGCGGTCGAGATATTGGGGGCTGCAAGGATTGATGCGACCGGAAAAATTTATCATCATGGCGCTTTATTCGATGGCCTGCACCTTGATTTGGATAAGCCGGGTCTTTTGCATCCGATGATTCTCGGCACATTTGTGGGCGGAGATCCAAAATCAATTGAAGGCGAAATCGACCTCGTCTTTATGGGGGGGGAATTTTCAGATGAACGCAGAGAAGTTCTCGCGACCTTATTGTTGGAAGGTGGAATTCCTCAAGATAAACCGCTTAAATTAAATTTAAACGGAAATATTCAAAAAGATGTTAATACGCTCAAAGATCTCTTTCCCCGGCGGTCTGAGACGCGCCAGGATTCCGATGGCATGGGGGTTGCAAAAATCTCGGGGGAAAAGTTTTTGTCCGTAGAGGTTAAAAGAGATTTAGATCGAATTCTGAGCTGGGTTCCCAAGGAAAAGAAAAAGGGGCTCGAACTGAGCTTTTATCCATTTTGGCACCCGATGGCTTGGAAGATTTTTTGGCTAGATTTTGCGAGAGGGCACACGACGGGTCAAAAGATCAAAATGATTATTCCATTTTCGCGTGATGCTTTTCGCCATGTTTTAATTCACGAATTAACCCATGCCTTGGTTTCCACCTCGGATAATTCTCCGGAGGTACAGGCTTTGCTCAAGGGGCAATTTTCTACGGATGGTTTTCCCCGGATCGGAAGAAAATTTCCGTCGCGGTATGCCTTTTCCAATGAAGACGAGTATTTGGCAGAGCTTGCTTCGAGTGCTTTCTTTGCGACAGCTCAGGATGTTTCCGAAAATGCTTCGCTGATTAAGAAAAAGCAAATCATCCGTGAAGAAATATTTAGCGGTGTGGGCGATTTTTATTTTAATACCCGCTCACCGAGATCGGGCACCTGGAATGAAGCGATTGTTATTTCACTGTTGTTGCATGCCGGTATCTTGGGATTATTTTCAAATGTATTTTTAATTTCAACTTTGATGATTTTGACTGCTCTCGGAGGCGGCGCGAAGTTTAAGGCCATTCGGGTTACTTCCTGGAACCGAAAAATTCCGTATTATATGGAGCGTCTGACCCACTCCCCATTTCGATACTTTGTTATTTTTTCTTACTATTTTTCTCTCAAAGTAATTTTATTTTTAACGCTGAGTCTTTCCGGATTCATGAATGACTTGTGGAGTAATATTTCTCCGCAGACTGTTCCTTTTGTTCAAGGATCTTCATTTGAGGATGAGCCTGTCACACTTGTTTTTTCTTCATCGTCCGCGCAGCCTGAACCCGAAAAACCTTCAATTCAATATGATCCTCAGCAATATTTAGGACCAGTTAAATTTCAATATGAGGCAATGAGACAATACGCCGACTGGGCGAATATGAGTATGCTATACGACTATTGGCGCAGATCTGTCACATCGGCTGAGCTTAAAAATTCGTTTGAGAAAATTTATGGAAAATCATGGCAAACCGCGACAAGAGCTGATCGTATGGAGTTTTTCAAACAAGACGCGAAAGAGCGTGGATTTGAAGTTGTTGATCATTTTGAGAAAGAAGCCGATCTTGCCGAGCAATTAAGACAAAAGAGGCCGATTATTTACAGTGCAAAGCTTGCAGGTGTGTGGTTTGATTCGGCCAGCATTTTTTTGGGAATCGAAAAATATTCACAGCACATTCAAGTTATCAGGGGAATAAGTTCTTGTGAGCCGAATGATATACAGACTTATTACTTGAATAAATTTTTAGATTCGCGTGCTGGAGACAAGGTTTATTTCCTTTCAATTTTTCCGAAAGAGAAATCCGAAGGTTCAAATTCGGCTCGTCCAACACCTCCTTCTCGCTCTGAAATGCGAACGCCATCTCAGAAATGGCTCAGGGGCCGCGATACAAAGGGAATTGAACAAAAGAAAATAGATGAATCTTTGGATGTCATTCGAAAATTAAAAGAAGATGTCACGGTAACTTGGGTTATTCCCGCCTACAATGAAATGACGCGCCTGCGCCGCGCTTCGAGCAAGCACCCCGACGGAGAAAATGCGTTTGTGGCCAAAGTTCGTCAGCTGAAAGAGTTGCGCAAAACCAATAAGCGTTTTCATTGGCGGCTAATTTTTGTGGATGACGGATCATCAGATGGGCGTACTTATAAAATGTTGCGCAGCTTAAAGAAGGCATTGAAGCTTGATCCTTTGCAGGTTGAAATTTTGCGGCTCAATCCAAAGGATAAAAAAGGACCGAAGGGTGGCGCGGTCAATCTTGGTCTCAAAAGAGCTTTAGAGCAGCAATCACCTAAGGGGACGCACTATATTGGATACACCGATATTGATTTGTCGACCAATTTACTTTTAACCGGGCTTTTGATTCGTGACCTTCAAAAAGATTCCTTGGTGGGTGCGGCGATTGGTGTTCGCCGCGGCGCGAGCTCCTATGTTGAAGGACGTAACTTGCAGGCGAAGCTTTCGAGTTTCATGTACAACCTGGCTGTGCGCTTATTGTTAATGTTGCTTTGGAGCATTAAAGACACTCAGGCAGGCTTTAAGCTTTTCACCAAAGATAATTTGTCCGCGATTGTTAACCAGCAAAATGACATGGGGTTTTCGTTTGATGCAGAATTACTATTATTGACCGCAATAAATCATCGTCAAATTGCGCAGGTTCCGATCGCGTGGTTTGATTCCGTTGCCGCTTCAACTTTTGCTCCGCAGGCGATAAACCGTGGGTTGGAGGCGCTTAAAACCGTCGCGAATATTCATGCCGCGCATCTTAGCTCGCATCAACAGCGCATATCGAATTTTAAATTGTGGATGGGGAGTTTCGTTTTTGGGTTATTGGCAGTGGCCGCAAATTTAATCGCACAGGAAAAACCGGATCCGGATGCAGGCTTACATGCATGGTTTGAGGCGGGGAATAAGCAGCATTTGCCCCAGGAGCCGAAACAGGATCTGAAACTTTTACAGGATGTTTCTCTGCCTTTGCAGACGCAGGATATTCCTCTTTTGCCTGGTTATTTTAAGTTAGGTGAACGCGGAAATTTACCTCAGTACATATTTGCGATGCCTTTGAGCGAAATCAGTCGCAATTGGGAACAATTTGTTTTTGAATTTCAGCCCGGAGCAGCTTCTTATTTTGCGGTAAGCGCGCTTGATGATGAACAGAGACCGATACAATTAATGGTTCGTGAGTGGAACAAGAAAGAGAAGTCGTATCGACTTTTGGGAACAACCGACTCCCGAGGAATGGATTTGCCGGACGAAAATGATCAGGTAGTCATAAATAATCCCGCGCATTTAAGGGTGGCTTATTTGATGATTACGATGATCGCTCAAAAGGGAGATGTTTTTCCGTCAGACGTTCAATCGGACGGATATCCCCGAGTCAGTAAAATTTTAGGCCGAACTCGCGATGCCTCCGTCTCAGATCCATGGACGGTTCTTGCTTCTCAAAGCGCGCAGCTTCATCGTGAACTGGGGCAAAGTGAGCTGGTTCAGTTTGAGTTGCCGGACTCTTCGGCGCTTTCAATTTGGAATTTAACTTTGCAGTTTTCACCGGAATCAATGGGATCCAAATTTCATTTGCTTGTTTTGGATAAAAAGGGTGACCCCGTCGATTGGAATCGAGCTTACTGGGTTTCGCAGCCTTTTGACGGCAAGCTGAACAAAAAAGATCCGCAACTCTTAGGGCTGAATGGGTTTCGGCCGCAGGATTGGATTATTGAGGGAGCAGTTAGCGAAACGCCGACACATGTTTATGAAGCTCCTTTTCCCGGAATGCGGATTGTGTTCGAGGGGCTTAGCGCGATTCCGGATAAAGTCCAAATTGTTCCTTTAACAATTCGGTCCGGTGGAAAACAGCCGTCGCTTGAAAATATTTCTGTTTGGGGACATCCGTCGCAGCAGATACAAGCTCCCGCTTCGGGCGAAGAAAATAATAGTCTCCAAAGTCAGCAGAAAAAAAACCCTCGTTCGGAGGCCCGAATCAAAATTAAGAAGGGTTGGTATGGTCCTTTTGATGGGCGGCATTTTGAAGCACGCTCATGGAAGGATATGGAGGAGTTTCTTTTCCGGGCTGCGAATGCCAAGCAGCTCAAAGTTTTATATGTTGATTTGGACAATACCACTTTCAGTACACGCGGATGGCATGGCTCAGAGGGACAAATTCAACATTTGCTCAAAGTTTTAGCGGGTAAAATGGCTGACGCCAAAACCGCACGCAGCTCGGCGGCACGTGCTGTCTTTCCGTTTGTCGACATCATGCATTCATGGATGAAAAAGAATGGCTATTTTGAACCTGCATCCGGACTTGATATCGATCTTTATCGCAAGCTCTCCAAAAAGGGTGTTCGGATTGTGGCGGTGACCGCGCGACCCGCAAAAATTCGCTCACAAACTATTGAAACTGCAACAGCTATTCTCGGAGAAAATTCAATTGATGAATGGATTTTTACTGAAGGAGCCGGCAGTGAAAAACTTCGTGCGATTGAAAAGCACCTGAGAGGATCAGGTTTTTCACGGAATGCAGCGATTTTAGTGGATGATTTTCACGAAAATGTTCAGGCGGTGGATGCTTTGATTTCAACGGTGCATTTAAATGACCCCTACACAGATGAAAAGCAACTGGATTCAGAAAAATATTTAGCACGAATAGCAAGTGTGCCTGAATCAAAATGGCTTCGTCTTGAATACTCCCTGAATGCGTTGGTTGCGGCGCGGGATGATGAGCATCGTCGCAAACTGCGGCTCGAGATACAACCTTATTTAAATCAGGTCATGAATTCGGCACTGGATGAAGCTGTTCGCGAAATCGAAACGTTTTTAGGTCAAACAAAATTGAGTTGGGACGATTTACGAAGTCCGGGAATGCCTCGTTCGGAAATGCGAACACAAGTTTCGGTAATAAATAACTCAGCAAAAAAAGAAGAAATAGTAAAGTGGGGAGTTGGATCGTTAGGTTTTCCTCTTTCAAATATGCATGATGTCTTCAACTCGCTTCCGACAGTAAATTGGAAAAAGGCCTCAAGAATTCAGCGTGATGCTGACGCTCAATCCATGCTTTTCGAAGTGCCCAGCGGATTCAAGCTGTTCAGTATTGAGGAAGCCGAAAAAATTATTCGTCGTTACCATGTTGGATTTGTGATTGGTGATTGGTCTTATACTTTCACCGCGAGTGATATCGAAATTAAAAACCTGGTTGATTCAACCGTGATTCATTCGCAAGATCAGTTTCTGGCCCGTTATTTTGTGAGTCAGTTTTTTTATTTATGGATTGCTTTTTTTAAAATATATTGGACTGCGACTTATCAGAATCATGCCCGGTTTATTGTGAGAGAGGGAATGACGGCCCCAATTAATCAGGAAGTGCATTATGCTAAAGATCAAATTACCCATGTGATATCGCCTAATTTATTTACGCTCTTAAAACGAGCGAGACATGCGGAGGCGGAAGGAGCACAGTCTCCGCAACATTGGCAGGTGGGCGTTTATGATAAGGCTTTCCAAGGTTTTATTCCGGATGTGGATATGCACCGTGTGATGGCAGATGCTTTGCGAGAAGCTAAAATGGGGAAAGCATTGCGAGAGCTTGTTCAGACCGGGAAAACCGGTCCTGTAGAAAGACTGGAGTCTGATTCTGATTTTAGCGAATGGATGGATCGCTATGCGCGCTCGGAAGTTCGACAATCTCTTTTGAATCACCCTCAATTGGGAAGATTTATTCGCAAAGCCATTGAAGGCGAAGACGGTACTTTTATGCGCGTATATGAAAGCCGCCTAAAAAAGCCGCAACATGCAGATACGCGCTCAAAAGGATGGCTCTATGAGGATGATAAGTTGGCTTTGGCTGTCAATGAATCCGCGAAAGATATTTTAAAAGGCGACTATTTTCCGTTATCACGGTTTGAGATCAAACAGTTTCGAAAAGCGCACTCATCCAAAAATGCGGGCTATTACACAGCGGAAGAAGTTCCTTTCTATTTGGATCGTAGAACTTATTATTCTTTATCTAATAAACCAGCCGCTTTGGAAGCTTCAAATCCCGGACTTTATAAAGCAGTTCTCAGGGAAAACTATCAATGGACCGGACAAGCTTGGGCCCGTTCGGAGTCGCGCACGCAATCTGTTCCGGAGCAGAAGAAAATAGAAACGCTCGTTAAAATGCATTTGAAGTTTAACTTAGTGAAGGCATTGCGCCGATCGGGGGGTGATGTAGATGTTACAGCTGGTACTGAAAGCCGCTTGAAAGTCGAAAAATACATGAATGGCAAAAACCAAGAGAAGTATCGATTTTCTTTTTCTTACGCAGGCAGTTTTAATGATCCCGCAAACATAATTCTCGAAGTCTTCGACGAATTATTGCGCCGTGAAAACGGTTTAACGTCTCCGATTGCGTTTGATGCCGCTGATCCCCGTGAAGCCATTCTTGTTTTGGATGATAAAGATAAATACTTTGAGCCGATCGTGAATCTCTACAGCGATGATTATCAGATTGTCAAAGTTCG
>CAZSVD010000401.1:0-3062 GCA_964610145.1 uncultured bacterium
CTTTAATTTGACTGTGAAGGGCGTGTCACTTGAAGGTAAAGCCGGAAGCAAGATGGAGTACATTGGCTCTTTCAAAGTTAAGCAAACGGATAATCAATCCGGCGCGCGGTTGATGGGGCAGGCATTGACTGAAATTGATAAAGTGAAAGCTCAAGCCACAAATTATAACTTGTTTGATTTTTCAGTTCGTTATGACGCGACCGGAAATATTCTCGGCGATGGAGCCGCCGCCTTTACCACGCTTTTAGGATCTTCTTTCCGAGGCGGCCAAATTCAATTGGGTGATGGTGTCTTGATGACTCATTTGGGTTTTGGTTTGGTCAATGCGGATGGTTCCGCTCGCGCAAGACTGGGCAGCATTTTAGGCGGGACCAATGTTGAGATCTTTGATGCGAATCTCGTTGGTAAGGACGGAACCGTGTTCCCCTGGAAGGGGTATGGCAAGAACGAAGGTGATGCAATTAAAACTTTAAACTCGATGGTGGACAATGTTTCTAAGATGAATATGGGTGATCCGGCTGATCGTCTTGCGTTGGCGGCGTTAAATGCTCGCGCGGTCGGAGCATCCGGTGCTTTTGAACCCAACGGTGACACGAACGGCGGATTGGCGAAGATCAACACATTTGACCTCAACCTATTCGGAGGACTGGGTTTTGATACGAATACTTCCGTTACAAGTTTAGATGGTAAGACAACAATTGGTCGGTCCATTGTTGTTCCGCAGGGTGATGGTTCTGCGCTAGGCGTCTACATTAATTACAAAGACGATAAGAATGGAAAGGGCGGTTTCTACTACAACAATAACGGTAGTTACGTAAAGGCAAACTTCATTGAGCGCCAGGCAAATACAACCGGCTTTGAAGACGCGATGAGCAAGTTGGGCGGAAACAATATTAGAGAAGCTGCGGTTTTAGGTTTAACGAATAACCCGGCTCTTGAGCAAACTTTGATCGGAGTTGCCCTTAAAGTGGGTTGGATTCAGTATGACCGCGCTCTTTTCAATGGCGATAAATTTGTTTCTCGCGTCTTTTTTGTTCCGAATGTGATGGACGGCGGAACCGGAGGCGTAGCTCGTCAGGGAATGCTTGCAGTAGCGGACGGTGCAAATATTAAATTTTCTCGCGATGGAAAAACTTTTGAAACAGCATCTCAGGCAGGATTTAAAGTGATTGCTGATGCGCAAAGCGTTAAGGCGATTTCTGATTTTACTATGACAGTGGATGGAAAAGAAGTTTCTGCTTCTGGTATCCGTGAAATGCAGATCACGGTTGGTGGAACAACTATTACCGATGATTTGTTGCGCGGACAACTCATTAGTGCGGCGGGCTTCTTGCGAATCAGCGGCTGGTATGACAAGCAGCTTTATTGGGGCAGTGCGGACAGTCCGACTCATGTTGAGAATGCATTTTATGAAGCTGCTAAAGGTAGCCGACCTGCGTTAGTTGCGATTCAGGACGGTAATGCCCTCAAATTTTCAATCGGTGACGGCTTGCACTACGCTAATTTTTCAACTGAAACGATTGCGACATCAAACGGACACGATGCGATTTCTGCCTTTGGCGGTGACCGCATTATGCGCACATTTGTTGTGGGTTATGACGGTACGGCTCTTGGTGCCCGTCTTTTGAGCGCCGGATTATCATTGGGTGTTGTGAAGTTTACGCAGGCAATCTTTAGCGGCAATGTGATGCTTGCAAGCGCGCTTTATCAGGACGGGAAAGTTGCTGTGATGGGCAGTGACGGTAAGCTGCGCTATTCCACGGGCGGCGCTGTTCAGGAAGCGGTTTTCAGTTCCAAAGAAATCGGACGCGGTAACTATGTTTTTGGAACGGAGTCGGGTGACTCAGTACGCCAAACATTTGCTGTCGGAGTTTCGAAAGAAATAAGCACATTTCTGGTTCAGGCCGGTATGCAATTTGGTGCGGTTGCATATTCTTACGGATTGTTTAACGGCACGAACCTCAATACGAATGTTGTACTTAATATGGAGTTCGACAAAATTTTAATTGCCCGTGACCGCAAAGGCAATGTCTTGGGCGGATTGACACTAGGTGCTAACGGAATGGTGAATGCGCAATTAGTGCGTCGCGACAATGTGAGTGTGAATGAATTACCCGGCAAGCCTTCCGGAACTTTGGTGAACTCCAGTCTGAATGAAGTCAAAATTGATTTGGGAGCATGGGCGACTCCTAAATTTGTGCTCGAGGGCGGTGACCGGAAAGTTTACTTCGATGATACAGATACGATTATTCACGTTTTGAACGGATCTGGGCAGTTGTTGATGGGAACTACAGTCAACGGATATACGATTGTTGGTCAGCCGGGCGCGGCTTATGCTGTTTTCAAAGACGGAGCGACGATCGGTCAATATATGAGTGATTCCCAGCTGAGCGCGGCGCGGGCTCAAATGGCTGCTCAGCAAAAGGTGAAAGCTGCTGAAGCCGCAAAAAATGCTCTTAAGGATAGTCTAAAGAACAACGAGTTCGAAACTAAAGAATTATCCGCAGAAGATCAAAAAGCTGCTTGGCTTGCATTTTCAGATATGTTGTCTGTATTTAATCCTATTTTGAGTGCTGCTGCGAAAGAAGTTATCAATGGGACAACATTCCAAGATTTAACTATCAAGACCTACAAACAGGCTAATTTTAGCCTTTACGTTAACAAAGACAATGTGACTGTTGCGGCTTTTTATAAAGGTACTGAAATCACAAATTTCGGCGCTTATGCTCCGAAGCAAGGGGCTGTGAGTATTACTGATAAATCGGGTGCGACAAAAAGTTTGAATTATGACGGAATGAATATTTTTGCCTCATCCGATACGCCGGGGACTTTCTTCATCGAAAAAAATGGTGCGTTGGTTGGCTACGGTAGCGGAATTGCGGATGATTTAAGTTCGGTTTCAATGCTGAAATCAGATGATTTATTTATTGCTAAATTGGATGTGGTCCGAGGCGGCTCGGTGCTTGGGGTTTATGGACAGAATGGAAGCTTCTTGGGCGGAATTGGGTTTGGGTCAAATGGAAATGCTGCCTTTGAAAGTTGGACAAGATTTAATTCGGCGA
>CAZSVD010000402.1:0-4229 GCA_964610145.1 uncultured bacterium
AATAACTTATGAAGAAATTAATTTTAATCCTTGTGTTGGCGATGATTTCGAATATTGGGTTTGCGGGAGAGAAAAATATGACTAAAAAAGCTTATTTTGCGGGCGGATGTTTTTGGTGCATGGAAAAACCCTTTGAAGAAACCAAAGGTGTGGTGAATGTTGATGCCGGTTATGCCAATTCAAATGTTCCCAACCCTGATTACGAACAGGTTTCGGAAGGAACGACGGGCGCTTATGAAGCCATTGAGGTGGTTTATGATCCATCGCAGGTTTCTTTTGAAGACCTTCTGAATGTTTATTGGACGACGATTAATCCCACGCAGGCTGGCGGACAATTTGCTGATCATGGATCACAATATCTTACCGCAATTTTTTATGCCAATGATGAAGAGAAAATGATCGCGCAGGAGTCTAAAAACATATTGCAGGAATCCGGTCTTTTTAAAGAAAAAATCACGGTGGATGTGCAGCCTTTTAAAAATTGGACGCGCGCCGAAGAATATCATCAGGATTATTACAAGAAAAATGCCACGCATTACAATATGTACAGCGCAGGTTCCGGCCGTAAGCATTTTCTTGAAGATAAGTGGGGCAAGAAACCCTATTGTCCGCTTCGAAAGATCAGTCTGGAAAAGATTAAATCTTTGGAAGCGAAGAAAAAATAGTTTTGCATGTTTAAACCCGAACTTCTATCTCCCGCCGGCAGCTTTGATAAGCTGAAAGCCGCTGTCTCGTATGGGGCGGACGCGGTTTATTTGGCAGGTCAGCAATTTGGTTTGCGTTCCGCCGCCGATAATTTCACTCCCGATGAGTTGAATGAAGCCGTTCAATTCGCGCATGCCCGCGGTGTTAAAGTTTATGTGACGCTGAATAGTTTTCCGCATGACCGCGATATGGACGGTTTAAGTGATTTTATTCAGATGATGATTCACGCCAAAGTTGACGCAGTCATTGTTTCGGATTTAGGCGTAATCAGCGTCATCGCGCGGGAATCCCAAATTCCGATTCATCTCTCCACACAGGCCAGTTGTTTGAATGTGGAGGCAGGGAAACTTTGGAAAAAAATGGGCGTGAAGCGTTTGATTTTGGGCCGTGAAGTTTCTATCCAACAGGCGGGACAAATTAAACGCGAGACGGGTTTGGAAGTGGAGCTTTTCATTCATGGCTCCATGTGTATGGCCTATTCTGGAAATTGCACGATTTCAAATTACACCAAGGGCCGTGACAGCAATCGCGGCGGCTGCGCGCAAAGCTGCCGTTTTAGTTATACACTTGATTATCCCGGAAAAGAATCTCAAACCAACCGTTTTTTTATGAGCTCCAAAGATACGTTAGGAGTTGATTTGCTTCCGACTTTTATTAAAGAACAAATTGATTCCGTGAAAGTCGAAGGACGTATGCGCAGTATTTTGTACGCGGGCGTACTTTCCAAAACTTACCGTGAGGCAATTGATCTTTGTCTGGGAAATTCCGCGGAGTTTCAAAAAAAACTGGCTCATTTTAATGCCGAGTTGAATAGTGTTCCGCACCGTGAATATATGCATGCCAATTTGATCGAAGCGGCGGATCACGGCAGCGTTCTGGATACGGATTCAGGCCGGAAAGAGGCTTATGATGAGTTTGCCGGAGTTGTTCGCAAAGTTGCTGCGGGAAAATATATTTTGATCGAAGTTCGCAGTGCGTTTAATGAGGGAGAAACATTGGAATTAATTCCGTATCAAGGGGATGTGATTTCCTTTTCTGTGGCGTCTATTTTAAATTCGCTTGGGCAGACACGGCTTGAGCAAGCCAAGGTCAATACGCTCATACGTTTGCCTTACGTCAAAGGTGTCGAAGAAGGGCATCTGATTCGGATTAAGAGGTTATGATGATTCGGGTGGGAACAGCTAATTCGTTGGATGATTTAAAGATTTTGGCTCAGGCCGGAGCCAGCGAGGTTTTAATCGGAGCGGATGCTTTTTCACGCTTCGGAACGGTTCCTCAAACGGAGTTGGTTTTGTTTGCCAAAGAGGCCAAAAAACTCAGACTTCGACCCGTATTGGAATGGGATATTTTGATGACTCAGCCCGAGTTTGAAAAAGTCCGAGTTCTAGTAGAGGCAATTCCTGAAGACGCATTTGACGCCATTCGCGTACAGGATCCCGGAGCTTTTGAATATGTGCTTCAAACCCGCCGCAATCAAATGATTCAGCTTGTTTTAGAAACAGGGAATCACAATCTGGAAGCTGTCAAACGTTGGTGCGAGTATGGAGGGAAAAGACTGGAGCGCGTGGTCCTTTCCGGGCAACTTCCCGCGGGCACATTATCCGAATGGATAAAGAAAATTTCTGTCCCCGCGGAAGTCTTGGGCTTGGGGCCGATTCTCATTTTGTACACTCCACGGCATCTTCTTTCCAATCAATTGCCCGAAACCGAAGCGGCTGATTTTTTACGCGCAACGGCTTCCAGCGAAGAAAGTTTGCACAGCGGATTTCGCGTGATTGAAAACAAGCACGGAACTTTTGTTTTTTTGGGAAAAGATTATTGTTTGATGGATCAAATTGAGAGTTTAAATTCGTTGGGGCTTTCAGCGGTGCGTATTGATTTGCGTTTACATGAGCAAGCAGGAGTTTTGGCTTCTATGGCAGGTCTTTTTTCTGTGAAAAGTGATGTCGCCGCGGCTGAAATTTTAAAAAGTTATCCCCAAGACACAACCCGTTGCTTTTATAAAGCGAATAATACCGACAAAGCTTTTGTGAAGCTGAAGAATACCAATCTCGCGCGCAAAGATGAGGGTTTTTTGGGGGAAGTGGTTGAAGCTGCCAAAGATTCTCATTTGATTATTCATGTGCGCGCGAGAAATCAAAAGCTTTTTAAAGGCCAAAAGCTTTTTTTAACCAGCCCCGAAGGCTGGTCTCAGGAAGTGGCAGTCACTTCACTTCGGAATATCGATTCAGCGGACACAGATGAAATTTTATCCGGTGATTTTGCGGTCATTCCTTATTTTAAGCGCTTTCCCGCAAAATCATCGGTTTACGCGGCACGATTTTAATATTTCTGTCCTTGCTAATCATTGTGCCAATTAACTTAAATTAAGATAAACATATCTTAAATAAGAGGAATCGCCCGAGCGGAACTGATACAATAACCGTTATTAATTCCATCATAATGAATGTTTTCGGAGGCTTTTATGAGTGTTGTTGCAGATAAAAAATCTCTCGATTCGGAAATTTCGGTTTTATTTTCGCCGCGCTCCATTGCCGTGATTGGTGCTTCCCGTAATCCCGAAACCGTGGGGCATGCCATGGTCGATAATTTAATCCATGGCGGATTCAAAGGAAAAATTCATTTGGTTAATCCTAAAGCAATGGAAATTTGCGGGATCTCTTGTTGTCATTCGGTGGAAGCAATTCCTGAAAATTTTGATTTGGCGGTGGTGATTGTTCCTCCTTCCGCTGCCGCGCAAACAGTGCGTGATTGCGGTAAAAAGGGGGCAAAAGCGGCGATTGTGATTACAGCCGGTTTCCGTGAAGTGGGGGCGGAAGGTCGGAAGCTGGAAGATGATCTTCTGGCGGCCGCGCGGGAGTACAGTATTACGATGCTGGGTCCGAACTGCTTGGGGTTAATCAATACCGATCCGGACTTTTTGGTCAATGCGAGTTTCGCGCGAACGATGCCGGTTGCTGGCAATATTGCTTTCGTTTCTCAAAGCGGCGCGCTTTGCACGGCCGTATTGGATTATGCCAAAGGCGCGGGAATTGGTTTTTCCAAGTTCGTTAGTTTGGGAAATAAATCGGGCTTGAATGAAATCGATATGTTGAACTATTTAAAATCCGACCCGAAGACGCATGTCATTTTGATGTATGTGGAAGATTTAGTGGATGCCCGGCGCTTTATTGAAACCAGCCGTGAAATCACGGGAGACTTATCAAAATCAAAGCCGATTTTAGTAATTAAATCTGGGCGTACTGCGCAGGGCGCGAAGGCAGCTCAGTCGCATACCGGCTCTTTAATGGGAGCTGATGAGGTTTATGACGCAATTTTCGCGCAAGCGGGTGTTTTGCGTATGGATAGTATCCAGCAAATGTTTGACCTGGCGGTGGCTTTCTCAAAACAGCCTTTTCCCAAAGGTCCGCGGGTTGCGATTGTGACCAATGCCGGAGGTCCGGGGATTTTGGCGACAGATACGTGCATTCGCAGCGGATTAAGTTTGGCAAAATTTTCTCCGGAAACCGAAGCCGAATTGGCCA
>CAZSVD010000403.1:0-5362 GCA_964610145.1 uncultured bacterium
TGATTAACCTTGTGCGATCCCGGTTTAAATCCTCATATGTTAGCCGGTCGATTTGCTCGCGCGTAAATGTTAGCGTTGATTCAGGTTTACGTCGCGTGACAATCCCGATTCCCATGTCGCAATCCAGCACGAAAACATCCAGGTCTTTATGTAAAGAACGTAAATTAACAATCACTTTCCAGACATCACCGCACCACAAGTTGTCCCATCCCGGAACTTTTTTTGCTGCGGCTTCGGCAAATGAATTGGCGGGAGTTTCCATGGCCGCGGTAGCGGGATTGCAATCATGCAGTACAATCACTCCGTTGGGATTAAGAAATTGAAGGCTGTTTTCGACATCACGCAAAGCCTGCCCGTAACTGTGCAACCCATCAATAAAAGCGACATCAATTTTTCGCTCCGATAGAAGCCGGGTTTGTTGATTGAAAAAGGCATCGCTTGTCATTTCAAAGAACTCCGCTTTTTCTAGCCCCGTCCATTGACGCAAGGTGCGATAAATCTTTTTAAGTTCCAGAAAGAGATTATCTTTTGATAATTCCAGGGGATGCACGCGTAAAAGATTAACGGGGTCAACGGCAATTTTTTGTTTGGCGTCAAACGACAGAAACGCGTGCCCTTTGGATACCCCAATCTCTAAATAGCTTTTTGCTCTAAGCTGCTTGAGCACAGCTTGTACAATAGAAATCCTGTTCATAAACCCCTTTCATGGCGCTTTTTTGCGGTCAAAGCACTGTAAAACTTAGGAAATATACACTCAATCGCCCCTGTTAGTCCAAACTTTAAACCAAGAGGACGCATAAATTGGTAGTATTTATGGTATGACCAATTACCAAGGTGTTTCGGCGCGTTGGCATAATCGCGGCAAAAACTTGCAATTTTCTCCAAGTCAAAATTTACCGCATTGCCAAAATTATCTTTAAAAAAGGTAATCCGTTGCATTAAACCGACGGCAAAAGCTGTCGCGTCGAATGCAGACGAGTTATCAACCCCGATCGAATTGCCGGAATGTTGACGGTACCTCACTAGAGGCTGAGGTGTAAAAACAACTCGTCCGATTGCAGAACTCAAAGCAAAAGCAAGATGATCGTGCATAAAAGGCGGATGAATACTCGACGTTTCAAGTTTTTTTTTGACTTCCCCTCTAAATAGCATGGAGCATCCCGGAGTAAGATTCCGAATTAAGATTCGTTCGTCGCAGCAGCCCTGAAGCGGTCGAATGCCGGATGATCTCCAGAAAGACGGACTTCGGATACCAAGACCCTGATCACAAATCCCAAGATCCGAGTATGCCAACATATTTTGATTATTTTGTTCTATTAACTCGACTAAGGTTTTGACTTTTTCTCGTTCCCAATAGTCGTCCTGATCGCTGAAGCAAATATAATTACCCGTAGCGCTTTTGAGGGCGTTTAAGAAATTGGGAACTATTCCGATTTGCTTGGGGTTTGTCAAAAGTTTGATTCGCGAATCCTTACAGGCATAGCTTTTGACGAGCGAAATGGTCGAATCTCCGGAGTTGTCGTCGGAAATGATGATTTCAAGGTTCGCATAGGATTGCGCTAAAATACTTTGGAGTTGTTCTTCCAGGTATCTTTCTCCATTATAAGTCGCCAAAACAACGGAAACTGTGCGGTTCATGTTTGCTGTCCCGTACTATTCGGCCGTCTGTTCAGAAACTTACTCTTTAGAGTCTCGCTTACCGCATAAACAGAATTGATTTGTTTAATAAATGGAAAATAGCAAACGAGTAGCGCTAGGCATTGCGTTGCGGATCGAAGAAATATGGGTAGGGGCATAAAAAATCTATCTAAACTAATTAAGACCAGAATCATAAAAACAAAGTGAGTCAAAATTCTTAAATATTCAAAAACAATTTCCCGCGTTGTAAAAATCGGGCTCCCAACCAAAAGATAAAGGGCTGTGAAATTTCCGAGCATGATCCCGCTCATGATCAGGGCAATCGCGTTAATTCCCCCGCCCAAATGAATCGAAAAAAGCATGCTAAAAAAACCGACTACGCAAAAAAAGACGGTAATCGGAAATTGCCAAAAGTGTTTTTTGCTGACAACAACGCAATTGATGTATGTCTGTGTAAGCCCGACGAAGTATGTGCTGAAGGCCAAATATTTTAAAGTTTGAATCCCTGCCTCAAATTTTGGAATAAAAAGCATAATCACGAGCGGCACCAAAAACCATGCAAATCCGATCAGGAGCGGCATCAGAATGGAAAAGACATGGTTTGATTTTTCAAGATAGCCGCGTAAATTTTCATCTTTTTCACCGGACGCGAATTTTTCTGAAATATTTGGAAGAAGAACAACGCCAATTGAATTAGGAACGCTGCAAATGAATCCGGAGGTCATGACGGCAATGCTGTAAAGCCCCAGTGCCTCAAGTCCGAGATATTTTGCAATCATCATTTTATCGAGCGTGAGCAGTACCGTTCCCGCAAAAGCCAGGACCATCAAAGGAAAACCGTATCGGATCAACCCTTTAAGAATTTTGAAATCCAACACCCATTTAAACGAAATGGTTCCAAAGTAAAAAATATAAGCAATATTAAAAACAAAGCTGAGAATCATGGCTAACATAAATCCATAGAGTTTAAAAATGGATGAAAGTGTCGCGGTAAGAATCAGATTGACTATAGAAGACAGAGCCATTTGTTTTCCGGCAAGTTTGAAGTCCTTAAAAGCGCGCAAAAATGAAATTAACACATTATTCATCTGCTGCAAGATAACAATGCCGGCAGCGATTAAAAATCCGTAAAATAGTTCCGTGGGAATGTGTTGGCGTCTAACAAAGGCAAATATGATAATTCCCAAGGAAAATAAAATGGATGTGGAAAATGAGAAGCTAAACATCACATTTTTCATACGCTCCATTTCTTCCAGCTTGCCCTGAGCTCTTTTGAATGGAATTTCAATCGGAATAGCGTATGTGGCACCTAGATTTGCGTAGTCTGTGTAGCTAAGGACAACTTGGACGAGTGACCAGACGCCTGTTTGAAGTGGCCCCAGAAAATGACGGATAATTAAGGCTCCGACCACGCTTACAAATTGGGTTAATGCGAATGATGATGTGTAAATTCCGACTTGTCCGATCACTTCTTTGAGTTTAGACATGCGACGTGGATTTTAATTTATTGCAAATAAAATCGACGACTCTCTGACTTGCTTGCCCGTCTAATGTTCCTAGGAAATAATTCGGGTCTGTCGTGGAGCGAACGTTAAATTGACTTAAACTCTTTGGAGGAGTTATTTTTTTTAAGGCTTGCTTGAAGTCGTCTTCTGTTCGGATGATTTTGCACAGGCCTTCGCTTTCGAGCCTTGAAACGTGGCGGCTATTCTGACCGTCCAGATCAATATAAAATACGGGCACTTGCGCGATGCCGGCCTCGATGAGTGTGGATGACCATAAACACAAAGCCATCGCATCGCTCTCTTTTAAAAGCTTAAAATAATCTTCGGAAGCTTTCACGACTTCAACTTTACAATTTGAATTTTCATTTCGCGCTAAATCCCGCCACATTTGTTCGTCTTCAGCATAATGCGGTTTAATGACGACCGTGAAATTAGAATTTTGTGCCGTACGCAAAAGAAACCGCAGAGTCGCTTCCTGGCTACGTCTGAATCCATACACATCGCAGCCTAAAAAACCTAATACGTCTGGCGAGTAGTTCCAGAGCAGCCCTGCGCAATATAGAATTCGAGGAGAAGCGTTATTTGTCCCAACAACCTTGTCAGCACCTGTCATTTTAATCAAGCGATCATAGCGCGGTGAACCGGTTACGATGACTTGATCGGTTGACCAGCCTCGATCAAGATAAGTTTCCTTTTCGTGATCGCCGTGGACAAATGTAAACGATTGAGCAAAGTTCCTCTCGCTTTCGGCTAACCGACACTCAAGCGCCATGTTGGCGTGCGAAATGCAAAAGACGTGGCGCTGCTTACTCTGCATCCACGCGGCAATAAAGGCATGCGCGTTAAAATCTTCATCGAGCAAAAGCGACGCGACGTGGCAGTTATCTAAAAGATTCTCATACTGATTGGCGAGCCGGGCAAGGTTCATTAAAAATGAATTCATCGAGTTACCAAAAAAATGATTTTGTATGAACTCTCGAAAATCAAAACCGTTAAACTGAAACATGCTGAAGATTTCCGTGCAGTTCCAAAGAGCAGTGATCTCTTCACGCACCCGGCCAAGAAAGTCATTTGTATTTACAAGTAATCGCGAGCTAAAGCAGCTCGGAATTAAATATCGGATTTGACTCTTAGCGCAATAACGAAAATGCTCGACTCGAAATTCGTCGTCATAAAAAATGACATTCAGGTCCTTTTTTTTAAGTTCTATCCCTGTTGCGGCAAGATGCCTCAAAGTTCCGTAAATCATGACATCAGCGTGACGAGGCGGTTTAATAAGGAATCCATATAAAAAGTGAATACTCTCTTTGACCCACTTGCGAAGCCAAAGTTTCATTTTGGAGGCATGAGATGGGAGTATTGCTTCACGTTGCCCCTCAACGTCAATATTGGAAAATTTGACCCCTTTTTGTTTTGCAAGAATCTCGAGAAAGTAATTTAAAAACTGATTGCCGGAATACTCAGGCCATTCATGTTTGACTTTTGACCGGAAAACGAGAATGTTTTCAGGGCGGTATTGCTCAAGCAGATATTTTGCAAGAGCATAATTTTTTGCGAGTAAAATCAGGACAACCGTGAACCATAAAAAAATTACCGAGGCAAAATCAAAAGCGGCAAAAATATTATTTTTTTTGGCGACATCAATGAATCGTGAGGCCTGTCCCCACCCCCAGGCATTGATCTCATCCCATTGATTGGATATCAGACGGTCATTGATTTCAGAGAATAAAACGCCCTTTTCTTTCAGAAAACCATTTAAGCGCTCGTTGTCACAAAAGATTGAAAGCTTGTGAAGATCGTAACCCGCCCTTAAAACGGCCTCATATTGCTCCTTGCTTGATAAAACAACGATATTTGTCATGGCTAAGTGAGGCTGATCCTTCGGGATGATTACTGAAAAAACTTTTGAAAGTCGCCGTTGGCTCGATTGAAGTCTTCCATTCGTCCGATATCCAGCCAATACTCTCTGATCGGAAAGGCGGAAGCATGTTGTTTGCCGGTGATTATTTTTTGAAATAATTGCGGCATATCAAATGCTGTATCTTTTGGAATATGCTTTAAAGTTAGCGGATCCAAAACATAAATTCCGGCATTGACAAAAAACTTTTGAACCGGCTTTTCATCGATCGACGAAATATAATTTTTTTCCATTCGCACCACTCCGTATGGCACCTGAAAATCATATTCACGTACGCACATTGTGGCAGCAACTCCGCTTT
>CAZSVD010000404.1:0-1807 GCA_964610145.1 uncultured bacterium
GAACTTTTTGAGCGACAGCATCGGCTAAACCACGCGGATCTCCGAAGTGCTCTTTTCTGAGCGCGTCGAAACCGATTTTCGGCAAAGCTTCATTAATGCTTTGAGCGTCAAACCCGTCGTCCACTTGCGCCCGCTGTTTCAACTGAGTCATCCGCTGTTGAAAATGTTGTGACAATTTCGGGTCAACGCCATTCGCGCCAATCCAACTGCGTGTTCTCGCGTAACGGTGAAAGACCGCCTGAAAAACAATCTTCTTGAACATGTCTTTTTCATCCCCTGCCAAC
This sequence comes from uncultured bacterium, assembly GCA_964610145.1. Lineage (GTDB taxonomy): Bacteria > Omnitrophota > Omnitrophia > Omnitrophales > Aquincolibacteriaceae > Multiplicimicrobium. The sequence continues at coordinate 285 of CAZSVD010000404.1, forward strand.
TCGGCTAAAGACTGAAGCTGACTCAATTCAAAATCGACAATTTCTTTTTGCGCCTTCGCTAAATTTGCGCGTGCCGATTTTGCGAACACACGCATTTGTTCAGCTTTTTGCTTTTCCGCAGCGATTTGCGCGGCTCTCTCAGATTCAGCAGCAAAATCTTCCCCTGCCGTAATTTGACTGCGAACCACTTCAAAAGGAAGAACATCGGGCGCGGACGCAACTTTCGGCTTGGGAAGCGCGTGACCGGACTCAGCCATACTTTGCGCAACCGTCGTCACCACAGCACCGGACTCCGGCGATGCCGTTGTCGCAACGCGCAAATGACTTTGTGTTTCCCAATGCTTATGTCCGAAACCCAAAATCTGCTTGATCCGAAACCAAAGCTTACTTGCCGAATAGCTGTAACGGCTCACCATATGATGAAAACCGACCTGCATAGCGGCTATACGCTGATTTTGATAAAAACGTTCTTCGATGAAGCCTGTGAGAAAAACATGCCGCCGCATGTATTCTTCAACTGCAATTTCGGCTTCCTGCTTATGCTCCGCACCAAGCTTGAGGTCTTTCATCAGCAAGATGCTTAATGCGGCCACATCTTTATTAAAATCACCGGTTGCAAATTCGTTTAAACTTTCAAGCCTGCCTTCCACAAAATGTTTGATTTCATCCGAACGTCCGCGCAAAGGTTCAATCCGTGAAAGTTTCTTCACCAATCGATCCTGCGAGGCTTTGATTTCGGTCACTCTTTCACCGAGATAGACATTTTGAGCGGCGGCATTCGGTTCAAGTTTTGGATGCTGTCCAACCGAAACAATTTCAGGCGGAATTAATTTAAAGCCGAGCGCGCGAACCAGCCGACCCAAAACCGGAATACCTGCCAAAAAATCCCAGAACTCCTGGAAAGGCAAACTCTGAATTCCCTGCGCCTGACTGCCGTAGAGTTTCGCGGATTTAAAAGCATGTCCCAAACCAACCAAAACACCTTCCGTAAAACCAAGCACGATCATTCCGCCGCGGCGCACCCGATGCGGATCTTTGTAAGGACCATGATCCGCGGGGTTTGAAGAATCCACGAAAAAGTCCGTAAGAAATGTCGCCTGAGCGGTAAGCTTGGTCAAATACTGTTTGATAATTTGATTCACTTTCGGAACATCCGCGATCGTAATCGAACGCGTTCCCTGCCGGTGCATGGTTTCACGTCCCTGAATCAAGCGCAGAAAAAATTTAAAGATATAAGCGGATCCGGCATAAATCCCTCCGTCAAGCGCATGCACCGCCAATAAGATCAACGGATTTCCCAAAGCCTGTGCCCAGGGTAAAAGTCCGATCCATGCCGACGGCGGAAAACTTAACGTTACGGTCACCAAAACAAATATTTTAACCGCATACCATGTCCAAATATTTTCGGAAATATGCCGGCTCCAGCGCGCGAAAGGTTTTAAAATTCTTTGATGTGTGGCTGCCCCGTCACGGGTATTTCCATTAGTGTCATATCCTGTGATTTCGGGTAATTTTGAATGCGT
>CAZSVD010000405.1:0-11498 GCA_964610145.1 uncultured bacterium
AGGCATGCGTTCCGTCCTGGTTATCAAGTTCACGAATTTCGCGATAAAGGTGTTTTGCCTTCAGCTCTTCTAATTCTTCAAGAATGGAATTCATGGATATTATTTTAACGGATAATCTAAATTATGGTTTTCTTAAAATGATCGCCGCGGCCTGCCCGCCAAAGCCCATGGAAATAGACATTGCGCAGCGGATTTTCTTTTCTGCCGAGACGCCCGCCGTATAGTTCAAATCGCATTCGGGGTCAGGGTCCTGAAGTCCGATAGTCGGCGGAACAAAGCCGCCTTCCATCGCAAGCAAAGTCGCCGCGATTTCGGCCGCTCCGGAAGCTCCCAACATATGTCCCGTCATGGGCTTAATCCCGCTCGTGGCAATATCATAAGCCCGCTTTCCGAACGCTTTTTTAACTTCACGGGTTTCATATAAATCACCATGGCTCGTCGCCGTGCCATGCAGGTTAATATAATCCAAACTCGCGGCTGTTTCTTCCGCTCGTTCGAGTGCCAGCCTCATCGTCGTTGAAAGCGTTCCCTCTTCATCGCTAAAAAAAAGTGGGTGGCTGGTTTCCTGACCCAGCGCAACCGAAGCAATTTCGGCATATATTTTTGCGCCGCGCGCTTTTGCTGATTCATAGGTTTCCATAAAAAAAATTCCCGCGCCTTCGCCCACTAAAAATCCGCCGCGCGCGCGGTCAAAAGGGCGCATGCGATCTTTCGCTAAAACCTTCATCTGATGATAGCCGCCGAGAAACATCGGAACAATCGACGCATCGCTTGCTCCGGCAATCGCAACATCCGCGTAACCGCCGGATAAAAGATAAAATGCATCGCTCACGGCAAGGTTGCCCGTCGCGCAAGCGGCAATCCAGGATTTCACCGGACCGCGGCAACCATGTTTCGCGGCAATCCTTAATGCGGATTGACTCGGAAAAATATCTTCAAAAATATTTTTCGCGCGCGCGGCAAAATAAGATTCTTTTTGAACGGAAAGCAATTCGGTCATCGTTTCCACACCGCCCTTGCTGGAGCTCACCGAAACAGCGATACGAAAGGGGTCGATGTTTTTGAGATCGAAGTTCGCGTCCTGAACAGCCTCATCCGCCGCGGCAAAAGCATATTCCAGCACACGGTCAAGCGGCCGTTTTGAAACATCAAAATTGCGCGCTTCATGCGCGAGGTGAAAAGGATAAGGTTCGGAATTGAATCTTGAAATAACACCGCAGCCCGATTGTCCGCGGCGCAATCCGGCCGCGAAAGCGGCCTTGCCGATTCCAATCGCGGAAATAATGCCTACGCCCGTGATGACAACCCGTTTTGCCCTATGCACTCCCTGAGGTTTCATGCGGAAAAAAGAAACAGGGCCCTTTTAGCGAAGGAAAATTTTTTGGTCAGAAAGCAAAGCTTGGATTTTTTTGGCATTCGCTTCCGCGGATGTTTTCGGATCAAGTTGTAAATCCACCAGTCCTTGGCGGAATTCATTCTTGCCGACATTCACAATCAGCACCATATCGCGGTTAACCACTTCTTGTAACAAACGCAGCTCTTCATCGTTTAAATTGCTCGCGGTCGCCACAACAATAAGCCCCGCATCCATCCAGATATGCGCAACCTCACCCATGCGGCGCACGTGCTCTCCGCGCGCCTTTTTGTCGAGGTCAACGTCCAGTCCGCGCAATAAATTTCCGATGCCCAAAAAGTAAGTTTTGCAGCCGAATTCAAAAAGATTTTTTTCGAGATTTTTTGCGATTGTCTTTTTATCAACGCCGATTTTTCCGGTAAGCAAAACAAATTTGGGGAGATGCCCATATTTTTTAGCGCGGGCGCCATGATCCACAATGCTAAAATCCCACTTTTCTTCACGCAGCGCGACCTGAGCGCGCACTTGCGCCTGATCATCTTTGATCATCGACGTAATAATCCCGCCGCCCGAAATATCGTATTCATCCACGACTACAAAGCGTCCTGTTGCTTCAATGTCCCCGGTTAAATCAAAAGCAACGGGCGTTTTCGTTTCGAAAACCAGCTCCGCGACATCATGCCGGTCAACCTGCGTTTTTTTCGCGGAGTTAAGATTTGAAGCGTCTAAAACATGGTTGATTTTTTTGACATAAGCGGAGACTTTCGCTGTTCCGATTTTAAGCTTATATTCTTTGCCGGTCACAAGCGATCGCTTGCTCATCCAAAACAACTTGACCTGTAAAAGTGATGAAACCTGCGGCAGCGTTTCACCCAATTTACACATGATATCGCCGCGATGCAGATAAAGCTCTTCGGTTAAAGTCATTCCGGTAGAATTTCCGGCCGCGATGGATTTTTGCGCGGGCAAATTAAATCCTTCGATGGTTTTGATTTTGCAACGTTTATTGGACGGCAAGAAAATAACTTCGTCTCCGACAGAAATTTTTCCTGTCTCAACGCGTCCCGCAATGATGCGGCGGTCATCGCCATCTTCGGTAAACTTATAAATGCTTTGCACAGGCATACGAAAAACCTGATTTTCAGGAGATTTTGCCTTCTTAAATTGGTCGAGCATTTCAAGAATCGAAGGGCCCTTATACCACTTCATGTTCGATGATTTTGAAACCATGTTGTCGCCGTGGAAAGCCGCGATCGGAATAAACTGTTCGGGCACAACGCCGATTTGCTTCAAAAACGCGCGGTAATCTTTTTCGATTTTGTCGAAAACTTTTTCGCTGTAATCGACAAGATCCATTTTGTTGACGCAAACCGTAATCTGCTTAATCCCAAGCATCGAGAGCAAATAGCCATGCCGTTTGGAGTTTTCTTTGATCCCCTCATTGGCATCAATCAAAAGCAATGCGGCTTCGGCGCGCGCGGCACCGCTAACCATATTTTTTAAAAATTCAATATGCCCCGGCGCATCAATAATAATGTATTGGCGCTTTTTGCTTTTGAAAAAACAGCGCGCGGTATCAATCGTAATTCCCTGAGAACGCTCATCTTTTAAAGCATCGAGTAAAAAAGCATATTCAAAAGGCTTGGCGTTGCGCTTGCAATCTGCTTTAACTTGATCGAGTTTCCCTTGCGGGAGCGAATCGGTGTCTGCAAGCAAGCGCCCCACAAGCGTACTTTTGCCGTGGTCCACATGCCCGAAAACAACATTGTTCATCTTGGGCATTATATCAATCGAAAGCTCTTTAGCTTTGACTTCTTTCTTTGCCGGATTTTTTTTCGCAATTACCCTTGCCATAAATTACATGTATCCCTGTTTACGCAGGGTTTCGAGTCCGCCGTCTTCTTTGTCCTGCGCGCGGCCGGAACGTTCAGCAATATTTTTAAATTTTCCTGTTTTAAGTTCCGCGACAATTTCTTTCACATTTTTTGCGGTGGATTTTACGGGTGTTGTGCAGGGATAGCATCCGAGCGAACGATAGCGCTCACCCTTTCCGTTATCAAAATAAAGCGAAGTAATGGGAATATTTTCGCGTTCGATATATTCCCAAATATCAAGCTCCGTCCAATCAAGCAAAGGATGAATGCGGATATGCGTTCCGGGAGCAAAATCCGTTTTAAATTGATTCCATAATTCCGGCGGCTGATCCCCAACATCCCAATCGCTGTATTTATCGCGTGGAGAAAAATAACGCTCTTTAGACCGTGAACCTTCTTCATCCGCGCGCGCACCGACAATCACACCTGTATAAGGCTCTTTGTCTTCGTCTTCGACGTATTTTTTTAATTGATGATCCAGGCGCCAGCGTTTCCATGTTCCGGCCAATGTATTTTTAAGCGCGTCTGTTTTCAAAGCTTTGCAGCAGCTTAGACGGTCTAAAGTTCCATCGGGAAAAGTCTGCTTGTTTTTTAGCGCTTCAACATTTTGCCCATAAACCATGTTCAACTTCCAATCAAGCGCGAGCTTGTCGCGGTATTGGATCATTTCCGGAATTTTGTAGCTCGTATCAATATGCACAAGCGGAAAAGGCACGTGTCCGAAAAATGCTTTTCGCGCAAGCCATAAAAGCACGGTGCTGTCTTTGCCAATCGACCAAAGCATCACCAGGCTTTTAAAATTGGCATACGCTTCGCGCAAAATATAAACCGACTGCGCTTCCAATTTATCTAAATGATTCATTTCTTTCGTTGTCATACTATTCTTTATCGTCTTCGTTGTTTTGCGCGCTGCGCGCTTTATCGAACAGCGCAATTGTCACGGGCATTCGCGACTCTAAGTTGATAACCTGTCCCGTAATTTGCGTATTTTCATCCGACAATAAAAACAAAATCGCTTTCGCGACCGCGTCGGGATCTGAAAACTTTTTGATCGCGCTCAAATTTCTCTGAACTTCCCGCGCTTTTTCCGGAACTTTATTTGTCATGCTTGAAATCATAAAGCCCGGGTTTACCGCGTTCACCAAAACTTTCCCGTCCGCTTCACGCGCCAATGTTTTTACCCACGCTTCCATCGCGGCTTTTGAAGCAGCGTAATTCGCAGCGCCAAAAACCCCCGCTGCCGCGGCACGGCTCGTCAGCGCAATCACCCGTCCCGGATTCGCTTTCTCCAAAACAGGCATCAATTCGCGCGTCAGCAAAAAAGGCGCCTTGGCATTCGCGTCGATCACTTTATCCCAATCTTCTTCGGATAAATTTTCCACCATCGCGTCTCGGGTCAGCGCGGCATTGTGCACTAAGCCATGCAGCGTGCGTATCGCCGCCGAAATTTTTGCCGCCGCCTGCCGTATCGATTCGCTTGAAGTTAAATCAAGCTTCAAGTTGCGCGCGCCTAATTTCTCAAGCTCGCTGGCTTTCGTTTCATCGCGGCGCCAGGTAAAAAAAACTCGCGCTCCGCTCATCATCGCTCGGCGAACCATCGCTTCGCCTAAAACGCTTGTGCCGCCCGTAATTAAAATATTTTTGCCGCTTAAATCCATCGTCTGGTTCTCAGCAACCATGACCGAGCAGCGGCACGGAACAAAAAATCACAACGCTTTCGCCGGCTCAGCCTCAGGCTTACGCCCCTGAAATCCCGCGCGTTTCAGCATTTCAAAATCTTCGCGCATCGGATTACCTTCGGTGGTTAAATACCCGCCGACAATTAATCCGTTTGCGCCGCCCTTAAGCGCCTTTTCTTGATAATAATCGCCCAGATTTTTTTCGCGTCCTCCCGCAAGCTTAATATTCGCGCGCGGATGAATGAAGCGATACACCGCAATGGTTTTCACCATTTCAACCGGATCCGGTGTTTCCTGATTTTCAAGCGGAGTTCCCGCAATCGGATTAAGCACATTCATTGGCAAACAATGCGGCGCATAAGGCTTGAGTTCAAAAGCAAGTTTGATGCGGTCTTCGCGCGTTTCACCCATGCCCAAAATTCCGCCTGAGCAAAGCTCCATGCCGCCTTCGATTAAAATTTTAAGTGTTTCCAGGCGCGTGTCATAAGTATGCGTTGAAACAATCTTGGGATAAAACTCGCGCGACGTTTGAAGGTTATTGTTAAAACGGCGCAGCCCGACTTCTTTTAAACGCTGAACACGCTGCGGAGTTAAAAAACCAAGCGAGCCGTCGAGGCTCATTTTTGTTTTTTCTTTAAGCAGGCGGTAAATATCCAAAACCTTGTTGAACTCGGGCTCCGTTAGCGCGCCGCCGGAAGTCACGACACAAAAATTTTTGGCGCCTTTCTTTTCAAATTCAAGCGCGGCGTCAAGAACATCCTGAGGATCCATCAGCGCGTAAGTGTCCACGCGTGTGTTAAACTGCACCGACTGAGAACAGAAACCGCAATCTTCGCCGCAAAGATTGCTCTTTGCGTTAATCAATGAGCAAAGGCCGGGCTCATCAGTGTTGAGTTTAAAAGTCATTTCGCGCGCGGCCTCAAGAAGGAAATCAAAATCCTCTTCTTTTTCAATGTTGATGAGCTTCATGGCTTCATCAAACGAAACTTCGCCGCCGCTTAAGACGCGGTCTTTTAATTCCGTAATCAAGGCTTTCATTACAACTAGCCTCCGGCGATCGCGGGAACAATCGAGATTTCGTCGCCGGCTTTAAGAGCGGAAGCTTCCTGCGCAAGAAAGCGAATGTCTTCTTCGTTTACATAAACATTCACAAAGCGGCGGATTTTTCCGTTTTCATCACAAAGACGTTCTTTCATGCCCGGATAGTTTTTTTCAAGCGCCACAACCAGATTTTGAATCGTTGTCGCTTCAATTTGCACTTCGGCCTGCCCTGCGGTCAATTTTTGCAGCGGCGTCGGGATGCGTACTTTTACTGACATCGGTATCTCCTTTTTAAAATTAGACGCTAACGTGGCGGCCTTTTAAAATTTTTTCAAATGAATCCATGCTCGGTTCAATCGGAATCACATCGGCAACAACATCCTGAATCGCATCCTGCGTTTTCATGCCGTTGCCCGTAATCGCGATCACAACTTCATCTTCGGGTCCAATTGCTCCGGACTCCACCAATTTTTTCGTGGATGCCACCGTAACGCCGCCTGCGGTTTCGGTAAAAATACCTTCGGTGCGCGCCAAAAGCATAATGCCTTCCTGAATTTCAGCGTCCGTGACCATCGCGGCGCTACCGCCCGATTTTTTAACGATGTCTTTCGCGTAGTAGCCGTCAGCCGGATTCCCGATCGCGAGCGACTTGGCAATCGTTTTTGGTTTTACGGGTTTAATGAAATCAACATTATTCAAAATAGCCGTTGAAATCGGCGAGCAGCCGAGCGCCTGCGCGCAATGCATCTTCGTTTTAACAGGACCGTTCAAAAGCTCAAGCTGTTCAAATTCTTTAAATGCTTTCCAAATTTTTGTGAGCAAAGATCCGCTCGCGGCCGGAGCCACAAGATGCTGCGGCGTACGCCACCCCAATTGCTCCGCGATTTCAAAGCCGAAAGTTTTCGAGCCTTCGGAATAATACGGACGCAAATTCACATTCACGAATCCCCAATTATATTTAGATGCGATTTCACCGCACAGGCGATTCACATCATCATAATTGCCGTTGACGGTAACAACATGCGGATTATAAACAAGCGATGCCATGATTTTGGCTTTTTCGAGATCATGCGGAATAAAAATGTAGCGCTCAAAACCGGCAAAAGCGCCATGCGCGGAAACGGAATTCGCTAAATTTCCCGTGGAGGCACAAGCCACCGTTTTAAATCCAAGTTCACGCGCTTTGGAAAGCGCAACCGCAACAACGCGATCTTTAAAAGAAAAAGTCGGGTGACAAACTGAATCGTCTTTAACATAGACCGTGCGCACACCCAGTTCGCGCGCAAGATTGTCGGCTTTCACCAGCGGCGTAAATCCTGTATAAAATCCGGTCGCGGGAGCGCCGTCAATCGGAAGAAGCTCGCGATAACGCCAAATACTTTTCGGGCCTTTTTCTATTTTTTCACGCGTTAAAACTTTTTTGATCCCGTCATAATCATAAAACGCTTCAAGCGGGCTGAAATCATATTCGCAAACATACAACGCTTTCTTCGGATACTCACGCCCTGATTCTTTGCTTTTAAGTCCTAATACAAAACTCATTTCTGTTTCTCCTGTGCCAATGATTTCGCGACGCTTCGCGTCGAACAAAACTTATCGGCCTCCTATTTGCTTGCTTGCTAACGTTCAGCAGCTTTTGCTCGCGTTAAAAACTAGCGCGCCAAATAACTAGATGTCGCCACCTGAATCTTTGGGCTGTTCTGTTTCCGGTTCTTCTTTTTTAATTTCTTTAAACGTGTGAATCCCGCACTCTTTTTTTGCTTTGCCGGCCCAGCGTCCCGAACGCTCGTCGTCACCGTCTTGGATCGGTCGCGTGCACGGCCAGCAACCGATGCTCATATAACCCTTTTCGTACAAGGGATGCAGCGGAATTTTGTTTTCTTTCAAATACCACCACGAATCCCGCGAAGTCATATTCGCAAGCGGACTGATTTTAAAAACGCCGCCCTCATACTCTTCAACAATTCGAACCGATTTACGATGATCGGTTTGATGCCGGCGAATGCCGCTCATCCACGCGCCGTATTTTTTCAGCGCTTCATCCAACGGCTCAACTTTGTTGACCTGACAGCACAAATCAGGATTCTGCTCATAGGGCTTGCCCTGATAATCCGCAACCAGTTTTTCGCGCCGTGCCGGATCCGCCTTCAAATCAATAATGTTTTTAAGGCCAAGCAATTCCGCAAGCTGTTTTTTGTACGCCAGAGTTTCTGGAAAATGAAACCCCGTTTCCAAAAAAAGCACCGGCATATTCGGATCCGCTTTTGCAATCAAATCCAACAACACACCGCTCTCAGGGCCGAATGAAGATGTCGCCGCGAACCCCGGCGCAAACTGCTTCACCGCCCAATTGACAATTTCCTGAGGCGACTTTTTTTCAAAATCGCTGTTTAGCTTCTCTAAATCAAAATTCACGGAGTTTTTCATTTCTTCTCCGTTTAGCTATTTTTTAAATAGCCCAGCTTTTCCATGCCGGCCAAAATTTTGGCAACAGACTCCTCCGCGCTTTCCGCGGAAGTCTTAACAACCACTTCCGGATTCAAAGGCTCTTCGTATGCGTCATCGACACCGGTAAAGCCCTGAATTTCGCCTGCGCGGGCCTTTTTATACAGCCCTTTCACATCGCGCTCTTCGCATACCGCGACGGGTGTCTGAACAAAAACTTCTATAAAATTTCCGATTTGGCGCCGGCACCAGTCGCGCGCTTCGCGATAGGGTGAAACCGCCGCGACAATCACGAAAACGCCATGTTTCGTCAATAAATGACTTACAAAACCAATGCGCTTAACATTCAATTCCCGGTCTTCGCGTGAAAAACCAAGCCCTTTGCTCAGATGAGTGCGCACCACATCCCCATCCAAAATCTCTACCGGCAGCTGACGCGCTCTTAATTCGCGCGATAACGCATGCGCTAAGGTCGATTTGCCCGAGCTGGGAAGGCCCGTCAGCCAAACCGTCACGCCCTTTTTTGCTTCCGTCATAATTCCTTTTTACGCAGAAATCATCTTTTTAATAAGGTGTTCCGCAGCTGCTTTCCCCGCCTCTTTACCAGGGGGAAATGAGCTAGAAACTATACATCTAAACCTGGGGGGGGTCAAGCTGGGGAACAGGCTCAAAAGGCTTCTCGAAGCGCTTGCAAATGATCAGGGAAACCTCAAAAAAAACCCATAAAGGAATCGCCAATAAAATCTGGGAAAACGGGTCAGGCGAAGGGGTTACAACAGCGGCCACAATAAAAATAATGACTATGATCGCCTTTCGCGCTTTTGCCATAGCCTTGGTAGAAACAATTCTCAGTTTAACCAGGCCGATCATTAAAATCGGAAAGTCAAAAAGGGCTCCGCACGCCAAAATCATGCCTAAAAAAAAGGAAACATAAGGCCCAACCGTGAGCATGGGCTTAAGCGTTTGAGAGCCAAAAGCCAATAAAAAGTCGAGTCCGGCCGGAACCACCAAATAATAAGCAAAGGCTGCGCCCGAAAGAAAAAGTATTAAAGAGTAAAAAATGAGCGGAATCATAGCCCGTTTTTCTTTTTCATAGAGGCCCGGGGCGATAAAATACCAAAGCTGGACCATCCAAACCGGCAGCGCAAAAATAATTCCCACTGTTAAGGCCGCCTTCACATTCACCATAAAGGCTTCGTAAGGTGTCTGAAAATAAAGACTAACTTCCGGATGTTTACGGAGAGGCAAAGTTAAAAAATCAAGAATCTGCCGTGAAAAAAAGAAACTAGCAAATGTCGTCACTGCCAAAGCAGCCAAACAAATGATTAGTCTTTTGCGAAATTCTTCGAGATGATCAAGAAACTGGAAGTTCATAACTTGGAATTCATGAAACTTTTCAAAATGGCTTGATTACTAGGCGCGCGCGATTGACCGCGGAGACGTATGTTAGCAATGCGTCGCACAAGGGAAAGAGCGCGCAACAACGCGAGCAAACATTTTCAAAAGCTTCACGCTTGAGCGAAAACTTCACGGGCAACAATGCCCACCACACCGAGAGCAACCGCGTTTTCACCAAAGGCAGACGGAATAATTTTAACAACTTCGGAAGCTTCTTCAACGCTCCAATCTTTGACAGTCGACTTAATCGCATCCATCAAATGTGCACCGCAATCTTCAATACCGCCGCCGATCACAACCACTTCGGGATTTAAAAGATTCACAAGAAACGCAATTTTGCGTCCTAATTCTTCGCCCGCGCGCTGAACCACTTGCAGGGCAACAGAATCTTTTTCACGAACGCCGCGCACAATTTCTTTAAAACCGATTTTGTTGAGCTCGCCTTTTACGAAATCTTTAAGAGCTGATTTTTCACCTTTTTGGATCAGCTCCACCGCGTTGCGCGCCATGCCTAAATCCATTTCCCAGCGGCCTAATTGAGTTGCAATTTCAAAAGCCTGATCTTTGTGCTGCTTCGGACTAGTAATACCAAGCTCACCAGCCGCGCCGGCCGCACCGCGATAAATCTCTTCGTTGATTAAAATTCCACAGCCAACCCCTGAAAACATATACACCATATGACGCACATCGCGATCAAGGCCAAGCCATTTTTCTCCGAGAACCGCGGCATTGGCATCGTTTTCAACAAAGGCAGGAATGCCGAGCTTGGCTTCAAAAGTATCTTTGATCGAAGAACAAACGTTGATATCTTTGTCGCCCAAACTTTGCGGCCAACGAATTGTGCGCCCGCGTTCGTCAATAATTCCCGGAATTCCTACGCCCACGCCGACAATGCTACCCTTCTCAACATCCGCCTGATCAATAACTTCTTTGGCCAACTCCACCATTTGCTGCACCACTGCTTCGGAGTTCTCAGGCAAGCGTTCCCGTTTAATTTCTTTGATCACATTAATCTCAAGATCCACCAACACAGCAACAATGCTTAACATGTTAAGTCCAACGCCCACGATATATCCCGCTTTGGGATTGAGCTCCACCAACACCGGTTTGCGTCCGCCGGTCGACTCATCAAGCTCTCCTTCGATTACTAAATTTTTCTTGATGTAATGATTGATGTAATTAGAAACAGTAACAATATTCAGTTCGGTAATTTTAGAAATATCAGTGCGGGAAATCGGGCCGTTTTTGCGGATGGTTTCGAGGATGGCAAGATTCTTACGCTCTTTGTCGGTTAAAACACGGTCGCGCAAAAGCATTTGTTTAATCAACATTTAGGCTCTCCTCTTTCCAAAAATCACGGCCACTTTTAAAAAGTCATTGTTTAAGTCATTAATTAGCTGGGGCATTGTACCGCTAAAAAAACTTTTGTAAAAGCCCATGTTTATCATTCAAAAAAACTCTCGCTTTTCCATAATTCAGCCGCCTTTTGCCCTATAGGGTCTTGCTGGAAAAGCTTTTGGATATACCCCTTTTCGAGGTAATTCGCTAACGCCAAAAATGACATGCCCTGGTCCAAAGCCAAATACTGCGTATTCACCTTACCGGTTTTAACCTGAATCGAGTCATAAAAACCGTATTCTCCGTACATCTTCAAGCTCAACATCTTACGGATATTTTGAATGGCTTCCTTTTCCAAAACATTCAGTG
>CAZSVD010000406.1:0-3680 GCA_964610145.1 uncultured bacterium
ACTCAAAAAAGAAATCAGTCACATCAAAGTTTACTCGAACAGATTCAGCGTGCGTATGTCATTGCGGAGGGAGATCAAACTGCCACAGGTGAGCGGGTCGGACTTTCTCAGCCTACCATTTATCATCATTTGCAGAGCAGCTTTACGGCGTCTCAATTAACGGAGATGAGGCAATTAGCGGCAAAGCGCGCGAACCTCCGAAAATGGTATGTAATTGAGCAGGGCGATGTTTCCGCTATTGCCCAAAGGATGAAATCTGGCGAAAAGCAAATTTCTGAATGGCTCAAGGAATGGGAAATTAAAACTGATCCCGAAATCAAAAAAGTGTTTCGCTGGACGCAGGCTTATCTTATTGAGGACAGCAATACGCATGCCGCAGCGCGGCGTTTAAAAATTCCTCAGGGAACAATTTATGACGTGTTGAAGCGAAATGAAATCTTCAAGTATCATCCGCCCGCCAAGTCCGGAAGTTCTGCTCCCCGCGGAACAAGAACAGCTCGTTCTGAGTCACGAATAGTTAATCTTGAGAATCTTGACGGTCATGTAAGTCAGCCCACAGCGCTTCTATTTCCTGATGCCTTTGCTAACTTGACGAAGCCGGATATTTTTAAAAATCCAGCGCGGCAACTTTCGGAGAATTTGATTGCCAAGCCTATTTATGAAACAGCGCTTCTGATTTTGAAGAAAAAACTTCCTCAAAAAGAATTGAATTATTTATTTCTCGAAGGTTTTGATGCTAAAAAACCTGATACGGTTCAGCTGATTTATTCTGCGTTTGTTTATGAATATGCGCTTTATCGGGTATTGAGCCACAAACTGAAGGGACGGTTAAATCCCTCCTCTATCTATGGTAAAAGCGCAGGACAATTTGCAGCCTTAGTTGCGGCTGGCGCTGTTACTTTTGAAGAAATGGCGCAATATGTTCTAAATGTTGCGGGTCTCTTTTATAAGTCTCAAACGGAATACGGCGCGCAATTGCGTTACGTACAAGTACTTGGTAAGGGCCTTGAAAAACAGGCGGTACGGGAAGCTCTTTTGAAACGGCTGCAGCCTTTTTCAAATGAAAATCCTGAAATTACAGTTGATGAAGGCAATGCTTTTTTACAAGTCGTTGTGCCTGTGACAAGGGGCCGTGAGTCGGATTTTGTTGCGATGCTCAAAACTATTGGAAAAGAAATTACACGTGATATTAACCAAGAAGATGTCCGAGTTATTGTTCGTCCGGAGCCTTCAGCCTATCAAAATCCGCATCATTCTTATAACCGTGAAATTCGAGCGGATATTGCACGCGAAGCACATAACCTCAAAATTTCAAATCCCATCACACCTCTCGTTCCGTTTGCGGCCGGCTCACAGGGCTTGCTTGATAGTGCAGAGAAAATCCGCCGTGAACTTGAGCATGGTTTTTACGAAACACTTGTCGCGGGGAAAGCAATCCAGATAGCTCGCGGGCGAGGTGATCTTGGTATTGAGATTGGTTTTGGAGAAATGCTCGCGGAAGCATTTGTATCAGCTCCCCATAAATTCGCAGCGACCACGGATGATCTTTTTCAAGAGCTGATTACGACACGTTCGGAAACACGTTTAGAGCCGAGCAGCGATGAAAAAATTATAGTTTATGCAGCTCCGCGTACGATCGACAGATCTGAAGTATTGCCGGCGATTCGGGGTTATTTCGGTCGGTTCAAAAAGCTTTATCGTAGTTGGGGCGTGGATTATGTGGTAGTTCATCACATTCCTCGTGCTGCGCCTTATCAATTTGAGTTTTACGGTGAAGACCGCCAATTAATAGCTTCGGTTGAAATTCTGAGCAAAGGGCACGAAAGTATTTTGAAAGAGATGAATTATGGAAAATATTTTTTGCCTTTGCTCCGACTCATCCGTTGGCTCTTTTTCCCTTCGTTGATGTTTACAAAATATCCCAACGCGGTTCCCTATAAAAAAGATTTATTTTTTGAAGACTTTCAAAAAAAAGCAAGCCCTGCTAGGTCGGAAGTGCGTTGGCAGGACAAAATAGATTAGGATAAAGCTATGGAAAGAATCTTGCCGCAACTTGACGGATTGAAACCCGAAACGCTCAAGGCAATTTTAATTGAAAAAATAGGGACCAAAGAATTTTTAGATGTCGGCACATTAAAGCGTTGGCTGATGGATCTTCGGATTTCTGGTCTATCGAATACGATAGCATCGAAGTTAGCTGAAGATATTATTCAATCGACGAAAGATAAAGATCCTGATCGTGCTGTTGAAGAAATTATTGAAACTTTTGAGAAGCGTGGAGTAAAAACAATCGAGATTCCGGGATCAACTACCCCGATGGATTTTCAGTCTGTAGGCAAGTTGGTTTTGCGGCGCATGTTGCTCGCGGCAAAAAATTCTTATCGCATCGATGTAAATGGAACGCATGCTGTTTTTATCGAGGATGTTGATGATTTTGTAGAGGTTCATTATGCAAATTCTGCCGCTGTTCTTCCGATAAACCCTGGTTTTTTTGCTTTTGCTTCAAACTCTGTCGTCCAGATGATTTCCGAAACTGTATCTTTTATGCAGCCTTCCGGATTTTTTAAACCCGATCCTGTTTTGAGATTGGTCTCCTTGCAAAAGGAAAGCCCCATGGTCTTTGCAATTAATATTGGGTATATGCTGATTATTCTTTTGCATGATGCTTACGATTATTTTCGGACTGCACGACCTCTAATCGGCGACCGATTCATTCAATTAATGGATAAACAAATCAGAGAATTAGAAGTAAAGCTCAAAAAGACAAAATGGACAGGCAATGTTTTCTTTGCTTCTCCATCTTTTTACTTCACAACAGTTCCCGCATCCATGGCGCCGCTAAGTAAATCGACAGGAATTCATGCCTCAGCCATGGGAGCGCTTAATCAAATTGATCGGTATAGAGACATATTTAAGGGTGCCAAGGTATGGGATTTGGGTGCTGGGGAGGGAATTTTATCGCGGGCGGCATTAGGCTACGGCGCGGAATTCGCTCTCTTGATCGAAGAGGAAGATAAGGCTCCAATAGCGGGCTGGCTTACGCATCGACATGGCTATCAAATGGCCGAGAGCCTCCAAAGAAGAAAGCCGACAGATCAGTTTTATGTTTTGGGAAACGATATTCGAAATATAAACTTCGAAAAATTAGCCGATATTATTGCCCCGGATATTATCTTAATGAACTGGGGATCTGAAACCGGAGATGACGGTACAGGGTTGTCCGATCAGGAAATTTTGATGGAGGTATTATCTGCGTTAAAAGCTCGCGGCAAATTAGATCGACTTAAGTTAGTAATTAATAGCGGATATCAAGATGTTCTAGTTAACAATAAACCTAAAAAAATTTCGGCTTCGAATTTTTTTCATTCCGTTCCGATGGTTTTGAAAAGGTTTGGATTTTTGGTTGAACCCTTAATTTATGCACGAAACTTTGAATCTCAAGGACGCCAATATACAGAATTCCATGGTCAAGTTGTTGCGACACAGCCTGCGCGCTCCGAAGTGCGTGAGCCGAATGATGAGCAGCGACAAATTTTAAGCGAGTTAAAATTAGAATGGGACAAAGACGCGCATAAAATTAAACGTTCGGCTGAATTCATACCCTTTCGCCCTCGCTCTAAAATTATTTTTGTTCGCCATGGCGAAACCATCATGATTAAACAGCAGGAAAAAGACGGGAA
>CAZSVD010000407.1:0-4341 GCA_964610145.1 uncultured bacterium
TGACGGTGGGATGTCCTTACATTAAGATTCCATCCTACAGGTATTTTTATCGGGCTATTTTTCCCGCTATTTCGAATTCAAAACAGGACGTTACTACTTATGATCAAAAAAATTCAGGTTCTTTTCTGCCTACTTCTTGCGGCTGTTTTTGTTTCTCCGCGCGCTTACGCTGTTGATACGAACAGTGAAGCCGGAGCGGAAGCGACCCGTTTTGAACAGGAAAAAGATTTGTCGCATAAGACGATGAAAGCCGGAATTGAAGCCAGTGAGAAATCTGACATTGGAAGCCCTGATGATGAGGAGCTTTTAACTCCCGAGGAAGAAAGAGTTAAGTTTGTTTTGAAATCCATTCACGTCTCCGGCAACGAACGTTTTACCTCCGAAGAGTTGCTGGCATCGGTTCAGGATGGCATCGGACAAAATGTAAATATTTCCGATTTGCGTCACATTGCTTCGGAGGTCAAAAAATATTATCGTGATCGCGGATTTATCGCCGCATATGCTTATGTGCCTCCTCAAAGTATCGAAGGCGGAAATGTTGAGATTGTGGTTGTTGAGGGAGTTCTCGAAAAAGTTGAAATCAAAAACAATCATTGGTTTTCCGAATCTGTTTTGCGTAAATTTTTGAGATTAGTGCCCGGACAAATTCTTTATCTTAAAGATTTACAGAGCGCGCTGATCTTTTTAAATAAACATAAAGACATCAAAGTAAAATCTTTTCTGAAGCCGGGTGATCAGCCCAAGACAACTAAACTTGAATTAGACGTTAAGGATAAATTTCCGCTGCATTTTTCAACAGACGTCAATAACCTGGGAACCAAAAATACAGGACGCACGCGTGTGGGTTTTGCGCTTTCCGATTCCAACCTTTTTGGAAAAATGGATGAGCTTTCAACTCGCTTTCAAATCGGATCCGGCGCAGTTGCCGTTGGTGCGGATTATAGTATTCCGGTTCATTCTTCAGGAACCCGGCTGGGGTTTGGTTATTCTTACTCTCATATTAATCTGGGGGGTGACTTTAAGTCATTGCACATTACCGGTGACGCGCATACATATAGTCCTTATCTTTTACAGCCGCTGGTGCGCCGTGGCTGGATTGAATTGACCGGAACCACCGGATTTGATTTTAAGGAAATTCAGAATAATGTTTTGGGAACACGCTCCGGACATGATTCTTTTAGAATTTTAAATTTAGGTCTTAACTCGGAGTTTACGGATCGCTTGGGAAAAACTTATTTCCCCAACTCGGTGCACTTTGGTTTCTCTTCATTTTTGGGAGCATCTGATGCGCATGAGGCCAGTGCAACACGCGTTGGTTCCGGCGGACAATTTTTTATTTATCGCTCATCACTCATCCGCTATAACCGCTTGCCTTGGGGGCTTACTTACGCGTTTCGCGGTCAAGCGCAGTTAACAGACGATCGCTTACCGCCTTCCGAGCAGTTTCGTTTGGGGGGTGCGTTTTCGGTGCGCGGATATTCAGAAGGTGAATATCTTGCAGACAGCGGTGCTTTTCTCACCAATGAAATTTATGTACCTTCGTATTTCTTTCCCAAAGATTGGAAGCTTCCCCGTTCGGAGCAGCCTTTGCGCGAACAGATTCAAGGAGTTGGTTTCTTTGACTTTGGGGGTGGTTCTCTTCGTCATGCATTAACGGGTGAAGAGCATAATCAAACTTTAGCGGGAACAGGTTTGGGTGTGC
Organism: uncultured bacterium; assembly: GCA_964610145.1. Taxonomy (GTDB): domain Bacteria; phylum Omnitrophota; class Omnitrophia; order Omnitrophales; family Aquincolibacteriaceae; genus Multiplicimicrobium. Next base: position 1,703 of record CAZSVD010000407.1, read on the forward strand.
GTATCCGTCTTTTTGATAAGGTTTTTGCACGTATTCAGTGGGCTACGCCGACCGGTTCAAAACCGCGTAATGGTGATAATTCCGCCTTCTATTATGGCGTGACAAGTGAGTTCTTCTAATAAGTTAATTGATATAACAACTTATAGCAGACCCATTCACGTCGCAAATTAAATCTTTTTGCGCTCTTGATTTTGTAGTTTCATATGTTACGTTTTCGGCATCTTTTTGTTCCGTAAGTTTTTTTAATAACAGTTTTTAGGTTGTGGCAAGCAACTTGAAAATTATGGAGATCACCCAGATGAAGTCAGTTAAAAAATTTCTCGCCGCAACTCTTGCGATGATGCATCTCATTTCTTATTCCGCAAACGCGCAGCAGGTGATCAATATTCAGGAAGGAACAACGGTGAACGCCGATTCCGTTCAGGTGAGCGCCGGTGAAAAATTGACCATTAATGTTCTTGATCAGTTGGGTCAAGTATGTCCGTCTTGCCGCGGTATTCTTGAAACAAATAATTTGTTGAATAATGGCGTAATTGATATCTGGGGAATTCTCGCCATTATCGCTCCGACAATTATTAATAACGGGACCATGACAGTTCAGGGTGATTTGCTTCTTTCCAACCTTGGTATTAATAAGGAACAATTTTTTGCCGGCATCGCAGAACTTTCCAAAGATCCTTCGCTTGCGAACGGTTATATTTTAAATACGGGTGAAATCAAAAACTTAACGCAAGGTTTAATTGCGATGGTTGCCGCAAATGGCGGAGTGCATAACCTCGGTACAATATCGTCCAATGGCGGCGTCGTTGTTATGGCCGCGGGCGATAAAGCTTCTTTCCCGCTGACTCGTGATGGAGCGCTCAATATTAATCTGGATGGTGTGACCGGGGTCAAAGGTCAAGTTTTTGATAAAAACGGCAAATTAGTTGAAACGAATGGACTTGTTACCAACAGTGGTTTGATTCAAGCGAATGGCGGAGCGGTGGTTCTTCAGGCTGCCGGCGCTGAAAAGCTTTACGACAGTATTATTAATCATACCGGAATTATTGAAGCGAAATCGATTGCGGAAGAAAATGGCAAGATAGTTCTTAAGTCAACCGCGGGTGATATTCGTGTTACTAACGGAACATTGGATGCGTCGGGTCTCAACGCCGATGAAAAAGGCGGATCGATTCAACTTTTAACCAATGATAACGTGATTGTTGAAGGGAAGTCTGTTTTGGATGCTTCCGGTGTTAATGGTGGCGGCGAAATTTTAATTGGCTCCGATAAAGGCGTGACCGGTCCGATTACGGCAAAAAATGTATTCGTGGGCACTGATGTAAAAGTCAATGCAGATGCGATTGAAAATGGCAACGGAGGCAAAATTATTGTTGGCGCGCGTGAAGTCGCTCTCGCTTATGGAGATTTCTCTGCTAAGGGCGGCGCTCAGTCCGGTAATGGTGGTTTTATTGAAACATCCGGTAAAGAATTTTTAGACGTAGATGGTGCCGGAATTGACGCGAGCGCGCCAAAAGGTAAATCGGGTGAATGGTTGATTGATCCGAGAAACGTACAGGTTGTCAGCACGATTACAAATGGTGGCGGCCAGCAACGCGGATCTTTTGGCGCATTTGGTGGAGGCCCCGGTGATTGGTATCCCGATAATTCAGGTTCTGGAACTGGTCAGCCTTCGCAGGTTTTGAACACTCAAATTAATAGCAAGCTCAATGCCGGGACGAGCGTGACGATTTCCAGTTACTGCGGAAGCAGCTGTTCTGTTTCCAATGGCGATATTTCGGTTTTAGCGCCGATTTCAAAAACATCCGGCGGTGACGCGACATTGAAGCTCACCGGTGAACCGTACTCTCATAACACTCAGGGCATTACGATTGATGCTGGTATTTCATCAACTTCAGGTAAGCTCGATCTTATTCTCTGGGTTTACGGCGGGCTTCTCCAGTTTACTTCTAATGCGGTTATCAGTCTGAATGGTGGTTCGTTAACAACAACCGGCGCAAGTAGCATAACTCAAGCTTCAGGGTCTTCGATTAAAGCAGGAATTATTGACGTGACTGCTGATGGTGCCATTTCGCTCAATCAATCCGGCAATCAATTTGACAACATTTCCGCTGAATCTTTAAACGGCGGAAACATTAACATTGCCGACAGCGCAACTCCGACCGCCTTTACTCAAGTGCTTACGCACGGCGGAAACTTCACTTACAATCATACCGGCGCGGGTGATGTTACGATCGGCACGGGCAGCGGTATCAACACCAGTGGAACTTCTGCACACGGAAATATTGTCATGAACGCGTCGCATGGTTTGACTTTCGAGGCCGGTTCAACTTTGAAAACCGCTAATACAGATGGCGGAACAGTGACTCTGGGCGGAGCGACGGTTCTTACGACACCCCATGCTGGTGCGGGAACAAGTATTACTTTGAGCGGTGGCGCTTTAGATACCGTGATTGACTTTTTGATTAATGGATCGCCGGTCAATCAGGCGACTGATTATGTGATCACGGCGACACGCGACATTATCGGTTCGGTGAACGTAACCACGACTGGTAGCGCCAATATTTCATTGACCGCGGACTCTGACTTAAATGGTTCAGGCGGTGTATGGCTTAAGAGCGGCAGCAATTTAAACTCAG
>CAZSVD010000408.1:0-3351 GCA_964610145.1 uncultured bacterium
TGACAAAGCGATCAATCAGGAGAGTACACATGGGTTTTCAAGGCGGTGGTGGCGGCGGATTCGGTGGCGGACGCCCCCGGGAAATGTTTAAAGCGGTTTGCTCAGGTTGCCAAAAGGAATGTGAAGTTCCTTTTAAACCGGCCGCGGATCGTCCTGTTTACTGCAAAGAATGTTTTTCAAAGCGTAAGGACGGCGGTCGTTAATCAACGGCTAAATCAGAACGAGATTTTTGAAAGCCCCGGTTTCGACCGGGGCTTTTTTGTTTTATAATTTTCATGAAATTCTTATTCAACGAACCGCATTCCCGGAGATTTCCGGCATGAATTTTTATTTTGATACTTTTCGGGTTACCCGACTGGTTTTTCAGCGAACGCTTTCGTTGATTTACCTCATAGCTTTTATCTCCGCGTTGAATCAATTTCCGGCTTTGCTCGGCGAGCATGGACTGCTTCCGGTTTCTGAATTCATCCGTCAAATTCCTTTTAAAGAAACTCCGAGTCTTTTTTATTTGGGATATTCCGATCTGTTTTTTTATTTAATCGCAGGACTCGGAATTTTTATTTCAACCGTGCTTGTGTCGGGAATTCTTGAAAAAAGAGCGTGGTGGGTTTTAACTTTAATGTGGCTCGTGAATTGGGTTTTGTATCTTTCGATTGTGAATGTCGGACAAATATTTTACGGTTTTGGCTGGGAATCAATGCTGCTTGAAGCGGGGTTCTTTGCGGCTTTTTTGGCAGCGCCCGCGCTTGGTTCGTCGCTTGTCCCTGTGCTAATTTTAAGATGGATGCTCTTTCGTGTGGAGCTGGGTGCGGGGCTGATTAAACTGCGCGGCGACGAATGCTGGCGTAATTTAACATGCCTTTATTATCATTACGAAACTCAACCGTTACCTAATCCGCTCAGTTTTGTTTTTTATCATTTCCCTAAGGCTTTTCAGCGCTTCAGTGTTTTGTTTAGTCACTTTGTGCAGCTTGTGGCTCCGTTTGGATTGCTCCTGCCGGCCCGGATCGCGGCCATTTCGGGTGCGCTCATTATTTTTCATCAACTGCTGTTGGTGATAAGCGGTAATTATTCCTGGCTCAATTGGTTGACGATTGCTTTGGGATTGACCGCTTTAGGAGATTCGATTTGGAAGATTTTTTTAAAGACAAATCAAAATGAAAAAGCGGAGCGATCTCTTTTTTACACCGGCATAATTGGGTTATTGGCGGCTGTAACGATTTTTTTAAGCATTCAGCCTACGCTTAACTTTTTTAAAAGCAATCAGATGATGAATTATAACTATAACCCTTTTCACCTGGTGGGGAGTTACGGTGCTTTCGGCAGTGTTACCAAAGAGCGCTATGAAATTATTTTGGAAGGAACCGCTGATGAGCAGATTAACGCGCAAACGCAGTGGAAAGAGTATGAGTTTAAAGCCAAGCCCGGAAATATTTACCGCAGGTCCCCGCAAATCGCGCCTTATCACTTACGCTTGGATTGGATGATGTGGTTTTTACCTTTTTCGGTTGGTGTTACACCGGATGGGAAGCTCACGCATCCGTATGAGTTATGGTATTTGCGATTGATCAAGCGTTTGCTCGAGAATGATTCGCAGGCTCTCGGACTTTTGAAAGGGAGTCCCTTTCAGGCAAAACGGCCTCAATATATTCGCGCGCTTTTTTATCGTTATCAATATGCTGATGCGCAGGAAAGAAAACAAACAGGCGCTTGGTGGAAGCGAACCCTTGTGGGAGAATATTCGCCTCCTTTAAATTTAAAGCAGCTTGAACGGCTGTGAGACTATTCCATGATTTTTGAAACCATGAGCCTATGAGAAACACAGAGCTTTTTATTTTATCCATGATCGGTATTTGTCTTTGTTTTGCCGCCTGCTCCTTTTCGGCATCGTCTGTGTTGATTCCGCGAAGTTTGCTTTTTGGGAACCCTGAAAAGGTTCAGCCGCAAATTTCTCCGGATGGAAAAAAACTGTCTTATCTGGCCCCTTCAGAAGGTGTTTTGAATATTTGGGTGCGCGCGGTTGACGAAAACTCTGCTCGCGTTGTTACGCGTGAAAAACTTCGCGGGATCAGTAATTATTTTTGGGCCGCGGATAGCCGGCATTTTTTCTTTCTTCAAGATCAAAATGGAAATGAAAACACGCGGCTTTATTTAGTCGATTTAGAGTCGGGCGAAAAGCGGGATTTGACGCCGTTTGACGGAGTCCGGGTGCAAGTGCTTGCCGTGGAAAAGAAATTTCCAGATACATTGCTTGTCACGATGAATCGCGAGAATCCGAAATTTTACGATGTTTACCGGTTGAATTGGCGTACGGGAGAGTTAGGTCTGGTTGCGAAAAATGACGGACATATTTCCGAATGGATCTCGGATGCGGATTTAAAAGTGCGTGGAGCGTTGGTTGCGAATCAGGATGCCGGTTATGCCGTGATGGTGCGTGAGTCCGAGCAGAGCGCATGGGTTAAAGTCGCGGAATGGGGATTTGAAGACAGTTTTGGTTGCAGTGTGGTTTGGTTTTCAGTTGACGGTAAAGCGATATATTTGATTGATTCCCGTGATGCCAGGACAGGCAGACTCGTAAAGCTCGACATTGCATCAGGCAAAAAAGAAGTGATTGCCGAAGATGTCGACTATGATGTGGTTCAGGTGATGATGAATCCGGATACGCGCGCGGTTGAAATGGTGGCTTGGATCAAAGAGAAAATGGAATGGCGTATTTTGGATGAAACAATACGCACTGATATTGAAAAAATTCGAAAAGAACATGGAGATCAATTTTCGATTGCACACCGCGATGACGCGGATCAGAATTGGATTTTAAGAGTCGAGTCCGATCAGGCACCGGTTGCTTACTTCTTATATCATCGCAAAACGGGCACAAGCGAGTTTCTCTTTGAACATCAGCCCGGCCTTAAAAAATATAAATTAGCCGTGATGAAACCGATTCGGTTTAAATCCCGCGATGGTTTAACCATTCATGGTTATTTGACTTTGCCGTCCGATCAAAAGCAAAAGGGGCCTGTTCCTATGGTGCTTAAAGTTCATGGCGGACCCTGGAACCGTGATGTTTGGGGTTATGATTCTCGCGCGCAATGGCTTGCAAATCGAGGCTATGCTTGTTTGCAGGTTAATTTCAGGGGATCAACGACGTATGGAAAAAGCTTTTTAAGCGCGGGAGACCGGGAATGGGGCGGAAAGATGCAAAATGATTTAACGGACGCGGTTCAGTGGGCGATTCAGGAAGGAATTGCGGATCCGAAAAGAGTCGCGATTTTTGGCGGATCTTACGGCGGATATGCGGCTTTGGCAGGGGCGGCATTTACACCTGATTTGTACCGGGCCGCAATCAGTGTT
>CAZSVD010000409.1:0-3718 GCA_964610145.1 uncultured bacterium
GGATTGACTGAAATTGAAAAATTTGCTTATGAAATTTTGGTTGATGCGTGGATTGACCAATCCACACAAGCCCAATCTCACGACGAACTTGTGCGTGGTTATCTGTCTCGCGGAGGGAAGTTAAACGCGGAGGAAATTCTTCAAAGCGTGGCGCTTTATATTGTCGCCATAAAAAACCATCTGAATGTGGATGAACTTGCTGCGATTGGCACAGCGCTTAAGAAATCTGCTGCCAGTGCTTTTAATGAGGATGTTGTTAGCGGACAGCGGGATTGGTTGGTTGAGCAAGATCAGCAAGGCCATTTTTCGACGGAGTCCGATACTCTGATTCAAGCCCTCGAGGATGCTCTGGATTGGCTTCAGTTGGGGCAAACTTTCAGCCGTGAAACAGTTGAAGAACGGCAGCTTTGGTCGACAGGAAATTTAAAACAAATGGCTGAAGCGGCAAAAGTTTTAGATGGTTTTGCTCAAGATATGTTGACACATTTAAATGAGTCTCCCGAAGATGATGATAGTAATGATCTGGGGGCTGCTTTTCGGAAACGCCATGATATACAAGGCTTTGAATTAGCTCGAAAAACATTTGCTGAACTGGCTCGGCTTCCTGCATCGAAAAATCCGGCGCTCGATTGGGAAAATAGGGGACTCAATGTCTGGAATCTCAATGGATTGTTCAGGAGATATTTAAAAGATGACCCTGATAAGTTGGCTCTGTGGTCCAAGCTCCTGCAAAATTATGCGGTCCATATTCCTGAAAGATTTTTGGATTTTGTTTCTGCGGTGTCGGATGAATTTCCGGAAGGTGTCAGCAGTTATTTTGCACGCTATGAGTGGCTTGGCTCCGGAGAGCAAAGAATCGCCGAGCTTTTACAGGCCGAATCCGAGGATGAGTTCGGAGAAGATATGGAGATTCGAAGTAAGAATATCCCTGCTAATTCCTTTAAAGAATGGGCTGAGAAGTTACGCAATGAGATCTTGAAAAATTGGTCAGAGTTGCTGGGACCAGACGAGAAAGATTTGTTAAAAGGGTTGCGTCTTGAGGTGAAAGGGCACCGTGCTCGAATTTTGATTCCATCGAGTCGGTGGAAGGGCTCGGAATTCGATTTAATTGAGGTTATGGATCGTTCGCGTCCCGGAACATGGGGGCCGCAGACGCTTGATTTTGAAACCAATGTTTTTCATTGGTTGGCTTATCTGGAAGAGAAGCAGAGCGCTTCCGGTCGGTCTGAGCTCCGCTTTGATTCGTCAAAGAAAGAATTTTTAGAATGGTCCAAAGCATTAAAACAAGAATATCAAAAAGAAATGGACCAAGTTCTGGGAAAACCCGACTTAGAGGTTTCTCCGGAAGAAAAATTCAGACAGTTGAGTGCTTTAACAGATCGCAAAATCAAATATATATTCGAATCAGCGTCGACTTTTGTGGAAGGATTTTCCGGTCATGAACAAGATTGGCCGATTGTTTTGGTGGCAACGGGAACTTATGCGCGCAATGAACTGGCGCGTGGTTCAGATCGCGATGGGATTATGCTTTATTATTCCGCAAAGCGGCAGGAAGAGTATGCACCGCTCTTGGAATATTTTTATTATGCCATGTTGAATGGACTCGGCTTTGCGCAGGGATGGCCTCAAATCGCTACGGATGATATTCAAACAAGAAATTTGACCGCAGAAGAAGTGACGGAAATGATCGACGCACGCTATGTTGCGGGGTCGAATGCCGTCATGGATGATTTTAACGCTAAGTATCGCAGTTATTTGCAAGGTAGTTTTAAAAATCCGACCCAGGATGGATCACTTTCTGGTATTAAAACAAATGTTCAGTTTTTAATTCAACATTTAATCAAATTTTGGCAAGACAATCGTCTTAAGCGGGGGTTTTATAGCGGTATTTTTGAACGTGAGCCTAACTTGAAGTGGGGTTCGGGTGGTTTTCGCGATATGGATTTCAGCCGCTGGATTATTAAAATTATGAACAGCCGGAGTGAGGCCGAAAAAAAGAAACATCCCGAGATTGTTTCCCCAGACGAATTACGTGACGCAGAAAGCGCTTATGAATATTTAAGGAAAGTGCGTTTGATGCTTCACGAAGAACGTGTCAAAAATCACGTAACTTTGACGGAAAAAACAGCGGACGTGCTTGCGTTCGAATTTCAACAGCCGATTGCCGATCAGCTTTATCCCGAAATTAAAGATCCGCAAGAAAGGCTGGAAAAAATGCTCTCTCGTTTGCGGGAATCCAGTCAAACATTGTATTTATTTGCTTCCGCCGTCTTTCGACGAGCTTTGCATCAAACCGGCTCATTGAGCTATAAGCCGCTGGGTCCGAATGGACAAACTTTATGGGTAAATGGCTTGGAGCAGGATGGCGTCGAGTTAGTTGAAAGAACGGGACTCACTGTCTTTTTAGATACAGGTCTCAAGGAAGTAAAAAATCAACAAACATTAACGATTCATCCGGGACGCCAAGTGAGGCCACAAAGTATTTTGGCTATTTTTAAATATGCTGCGAACAAAAATTTAGCCATGACAGGGGAATTATTGGATGAAATTGTACGTCGGCGAGGTGCTTTTCGTGAATGGATTAAGACCAATCCCGCTGAGGCTCGTAAGCAGTTCATGGAGATCATGGAGTCTCCACAGGCTTTGGGATATTTGATGTTTCGCTTGCAATCTTTGGGTTTGCTGGCAGAGCTGGTTCCTTTGTTTGGACTTTTGGCGTCTAAAGCCACTTTAGATATTAATCACCGCGAGACCCTTGATATTTATGCGATTAACAGTGTCGATGTCTTAGATCAAATTTTGGGTGTCAAAACTTGGGAGACTCATGAACATCCTCTTACGTCAAGATTATTGTCTCTATTTAATTCTCTGAATCAGCGAGCAGAACTTTTAAGAATCTTGAGAGTTGCTTTGCTTGTTCAGCCTATGGCGAAATTTCTACCGGAGCAAACCCAGGCTTTGATCGATCAATTTGGCTTTCGCAATCAGGCGGAGAAGGAAAGATTAACTTGGTTAGTACAAAACCGTGACGCATTGATTGATTTTATTCGTCAGGGAGGGATGACGGATCCCCAAATGTTTATCGACTTTCGCAATGAGCATTTGGCAGGTAATTATCAAAACTGGGTGCTTCTGCTTCTATTAACGGTAGTTCGTATGGATTTTTTTAATCCCGGCAGGAAAAAGATATTCTTGGAAGTGCTGAGTCCTTTAATGAAAATGACTTCGGATCAATTTAAAAATGATACTGAAATCAAGACTCTCTTTCAGCAGGCAAGACAAGAAATTCAATTACTTGCAGATGAAGGTATGGAAGGGGAAGACGGAAAAGAACGGACGGCGGTTGATCTGGGGCTTCGATTTATTGAAGGATCAAATCAGTTTTTGCAGGTGGATATTGTTTTGGATCCGCAATGGGATCGTCCCGGCACTTTGCTTCGTATTGCTGCAGCTTTTGTAAAACGCGGTTTGAGTGTGCAAAACATGCAAATTGGAGTTGTCAAAGGAAACGCAACGGGAGATCGTTTCATTGTCAAATTAAGAAATCCCGTTATGGCAGAGGAGGTGCAAACCACGCAAAGCGATCTTCAGAGAACACTTCGCCAGGATATTCGTGAGTTGATCGTCAGTCCGCGTGGAATATCCTATCAAACTTTTCTGAAAGGCCGAAGCCAAGCACGGTCTTTGACAGTGAGTAAAGGGCCCGCAATTCCTTTGG
>CAZSVD010000410.1:0-3294 GCA_964610145.1 uncultured bacterium
GGGAGAACCTTTGTGCGCGGCTTCCTCAGAGTATCAATCAAAAAAGATCGCGCAATTATGGACTTTAAATTTAAGCCCTGACAAATACAGCGAAGAATACAAAAAAATCGTAGATAAAGCCTGTGTTTGTCATGATCTCGGTGAAGGTGCGCTTCTCAAATATGGTATTCCGTCCCGCAGTATTAAGCCCGTTCCCGCGGTTTGTCCGGGGCCGAATATTGTTTATTTTTATAAAATCGCGACTTTGCGCGAAATGGTGGATCATATTTATGGTCGGATGAACTTGCTCAGGAAGGAAAAAAATCGGCCACACATGCTTGTCAATGAATTTCGGATTTATATAGATTTCTTTAAGAAGAAGCGAGCCCAGTTTGCAGAGCCCTTGAATGATAAAGATAAAAGCTATTTGTCAGATTTTTTAACGAATTTGAATTCTTGTTTAAATCATTATTCTCAACTGATCGACCAACTGTTTGAAGAGTCTCCTGCCGCTCGAGATTCTTTTCTTGAGAGTCTGAAGGCCTTTCGACAAGATGTTGACTCTTTGAAAGCTTTTTTGCTTGGACTTCGTTTTGGTGCAAACTAGCATTGCCTGATTTGCCTTAGCCCTGCCGATGAATGCCTCATAATTCTGAATAAATCTGAAAAAGAGTTTGCGTTTTGATTTAAATTAAGATAAGCTTATCTTGAATTAACTGAGGGTGAGATGCTTTACTCTAAAACATGTGAATACGCAATTCGGGCGCTGGCTTATATGGCTTCCCAAGAAGCTAGGGGCGAGTATACCTCGACTGCCGAGGTGAAGAAGGCGACGGGGATTCCTGGTCCGTATTTGTCTAAGGTTTTTGGAGTGCTGGTTCGGAAATCTATTTTAAGAGCAAAACAGGGGCCCGGTGGCGGAGTTGTTTTTGCTCAAAGTCCCAAGGAAATTTCACTTTTGAACGTTATTGAGGCGATTGAAACTACGGAGCTTGTTGAAAGAGAGTGTGTGATGGGACTTGCGGAATGCAATGCTAAACTTGCTTGTCCGATGCATGATGAGTGGAAAGATTTTAAAAGTCGAATGGTGAAAAAATTGTCACATATTTTTATTTCAGATCTTTCTCGGTCGTTGGGATTAAGGGATTTTCGGGGGTTGAGTCGCGCCAAGTTGAAGGGGTGGATCGCAGCGTAGAAAAAGAAAATTTTTATTTAAAACAAAGACAAGCTTGTCTTTAATTGGAGGATGTATGAATATTGAATCGAAAAATCAAGTTTTAACGGCCTATTTTGAAGCGGATCATGATCGTTTGGATGCGCTTTTAAATAACTTTGCTAATCTGAAAGACTCGGATTTTTTAGCGGCAAAGCCTTTTTTTAAAACCTTTCTTCAGGGGTTAAAGCGGCACATTGTGTGGGAAGAGGATGTTTTGTTTCCGGCTTTTGAGGCGAAGACCGGCATGCGCAACACCGGGCCAACGGAAGTGATGCGAATGGAGCATCGTTTGATCGGTCAAGCTCTCGAGCGGTTACATGATAAGGTTCGCCGGACTGACGCGGTTTGTGAAGATGAAATTGAAAGATTGATTGAGACCTTAGAGCCGCATAATCAAAAAGAAGAGCAAGTGCTTTATCCGGCGTTGGATTCGACACTGAGTGAAACGGAAGTAGCGGAGATTTTCCGTGCCATGGAGGCCATTCCGGCGGAGCGCTATCTCACATGTTGCGGTGCGCATTAACCCCAAAATAAAATAATTAACGAGGAAAACTGAAATGACATCGGACATGAAAACAAAAAGTAATTTAGGAATATCTCCATGGTGGCGGCATGGTGCCGTCATTACGATTATGATCGGGCTGACCGGGCTTATTTTTATGGGCCGCACCACAGTGAAAGGAGCTCCGCCCATTTTTGAAAAAGTGGTCACAGACGCGGGGGAAACGGTTTTCACGGGACAAGATATCTTGGCGGGGCAAGCCGTGTTTCAAAAGTACGGTCTCATGGATTATGGAAGTGTGTTTGGACACGGTGCCTATCGCGGACCTGATTTTACGGCGGATTATTTGCATCGTTTGGCGGTGGGGATGCAGGATGCTGCCGCGCAAAAATTATTTCAAAAAAACTACGCTGGTCTATCAATAGAGTTAAAGCCCTCTGTTGATCAGGCTGTCCGCTCAGAGCTTAAGACAAACCGTTATGATGAAGGATCTAAGGTTTTGACCATCAGTGATGCGCAGGCGAAAGCATTCGGTGAGTTAACGCGGCATTATCGGCGTGAGTTTAAAGAGGGGGAAGCCAGCTCCTTGCCGCCGAATTATATTGCGGATGAGAATGAAATTCGGCAAGTTACCAGTTTTTTTGCATGGACGGCTTGGGCAGCGGTGACGCCGCGCCCTGGAAAAGATTATTCTTTCACAAACAATTGGCCGCCCGATGAAACCGCGGGGAATCGGCCCTCAACCGCAGTTTTTATTTGGAGCGCCATTAGTTTAATCGCGTTTTTCGGGGTGATGGGATTGGTGCTTATGTTCTTTGGCCGCTTTAAAACATTGGGATGGGGGCACGGCAAGCCCGATGAAATTTATTTTGAACCTGTTGCCAACACGCCTTTGACGGAGAGTCAGCGCGCGACTTATAAGTTTTTTGCTGTTGTGGCGATTCTTTTCTTTTTTCAAACTTTTATGGGTGTTGTGACGGCGCATTATTTTGTCGAGTCGGGCGGGTTTTATGGAATTGATATTCGCGAGATATTGCCCATTTCTGTTACGCGCAGTTGGCATCTTCAGCTTTCCATTTTTTGGATTGCAACGGCATGGCTCGCTACCGGTATTTTTGTGGGCCCGATGATTTCAAAGCAGGAGCCTAAACATCAAGCTTTGCTTGTGAATATTTTGTTTGCGGCGGTGATTATCGTTGCGGTAGGAAGCATTTTTGGTGAGTGGCTTGGAATTAAAAATATGCTCGGGACTCTTTGGTTTTGGTTGGGCCATCAAGGCTGGGAGTATCTCGAATTAGGCCGTCTTTGGCAAATTTTGCTTACGGTGGGAATGTTGATTTGGGCGGTGATTGTTTTTAGGTCGATTCGTCCAACATTACGCGGACAAGATAAAGGCAGTATGCCTTATTTGCTGCTTTATTCCGTGCTTGCTATTCCATTGATGTATTCATTCGGCATGTCCTATGGCCACCACACCAATTTTGCGGTGGCTGATTTTTGGCGTTGGTGGATTGTGCATTTGTGGGTGGAGGGTTTTTTTGAGCTCTTTACAACGGTTGTGGTGGCGCATATTTTTGTTATTCTCGGCATTGTGCGC
>CAZSVD010000411.1:0-2810 GCA_964610145.1 uncultured bacterium
GCGGGAGAATCACTCAGTTCAATCAGCAATAATCGCGCGTTCTCACGATTCAAGGCATCGCTTTGGAAGGAATCTAATGCACGCTGCCCCTCCGCTGAAACCTCACCCTCAACTGTGAGTTTTGCGACCAACTCTTGAAATTTCGCGACATCTTTTCCTTCGAACTGCTTTAGCGCCTTGGCACGACCGATGAGCGAAGCACGCATTTTTTTCAGATTGTCTTTTTGAAGTTCGGATAATCCGCGAATTTCATCGATTTTTTCAGCTGGCGTACTAAAAACTTCGATCATTTTACCGCTATCATTGTTATACACCTTATCCAACCCAAGAACTTTCGCGAGTTCAACAACCATGGCTCGGCCCTGCTCCGTAGCGAGATTAAAACGCGCATCAAGGATGGTAGCTCCAGGATACTCCGCCAAAACTTCTTGGATAGTCTTTCCCTGAATAAGCTGATTATGGTAAACAGCGTTCACTGTCAACAAACCACGCTCTGCTTGCAATCGCGTTAATCCATCCATTGCGCCCTTGGGATCTACTTGTTGACCCAAGATACGATCAATCGCGATCGTATAATCAATCTCATATGATTTATTGTTTGACCCCAGATTGCGCTCCTCTGCTGATTTCATAGTCCCGGGCTGAGAATGTGATTCATCAACTTCATCAAACAAAACTCTGTTTTGCTTGAAAATAAGACCATGCAAGCGCTCCATACGCTCGAGACGAGCTTGATCCTCTTTCTTTTCCATCATCAAATCACGCTGTCGATTGATGGCTATTTCCTCTAACTCCGAAAAGTCGAGCGCCGTTCCTTCTACGTAAAGCATGTCTGCATTTTCAAGCCGTGACAATTCCGCATCGGCGGTAGCACCGCCCTGTTGAATTAAATTCAAAATATCCTGCGTTAAAAGCGCCCGCTTGATGTCGAGGCTATTTTCCATTCCGATCAGCTCCGCATCGGACGTGGTCTGCTCAAATAAGGTGCGATCACTCAGAACAAAAAGCAATTTGTTCTTATAATTTTTGACTTTTTCATTCAAATAATCCGCAACACGGAGATTACCTGAAGAAGATGCATAGTTCTTGGCAAGTTTGAGGAATACAGCGTAGGCCGTAAAAATCGTTGATGTTTTTCCGACCCCGGTCGCGATCTGATGATAAGCATCACCGCGGAAAATTAAGTTGGCAATAGCGACTGCCACATTGTGCCCGCTGCGTTTCTGAATGGGATAACCGCGAAGATTTTCAACCGTTCCAAGAGCTTGGTTATAAAGATGCGCCAAAGCGGCTTCCTCTGCGGTCTTTGCGGCAGATTCATCGGCGCGGAATGTGGTCACTGTTCCGCCTTGATCTGTTTGCACCTGAACTTCTCGGATAACGAACCCATGCTGAGCCGCCAACAAACCTGCTTGGTGGTCCGTGACAATATGGCTTCGATCTAAACGCCCTTGCAATTCAGATTCGTGCGCGCGAATTTCATCCTGCGTCTTAAGCCTCTTTGCTCCTTTGACTGTTTTTTCGGAGATGCGGAAGTCATCAACCCCTTCCAGATAACGGCTCAAAACCCGGTCAAAATTCAGACGAGGATTAACCGCCGGGGGCGCCCGCGCCTCTTCACTCATCGCAGTTGTCGATATTTTTTCCGATTGATTTTCACCGACATTGACGGATTGCGTTTCGGATACTCCGGTAGTGGTTTCATTCATCGCAGCCGCATCAACACCATGAGTTTGGTTCCACCTTGTTTCAAGCGCCTTGGATTGAACCCACACTAACGATTCATATGCTGTAGAAACAAAACCTGAACCTAACTCCGCATTTAAATAATTCATTAACACTGCATGGCTGTCCGTTAAGCTTGCAATTGCAAGCTCATTGCCCGGGTTCGCACGCAAAACCGACTGATAAAGTGCCGCTGCCATAAAATATTTCTCGCGAAGCGTAACAAGGGTGGAGGCATCCATATTTGTCTTATGGCTTTCAATAGCCTGATGAAGTGCCTGCATCGCATTTTCATATTCAACGCGAGCAGATTCAATCGTATTCGCCGCACGAAGAACATTTACAAAACTCATCAACTCGGCACTCACTTGTTTGATTTTCACATTGCGCTCAGCGCGAAGATTTTCCGCCTGTCCTCTTGCAGTAAGCTGATACTTTTTAATATCGCGGCCATTCTCACTCACGACAATCTGTTGAAGAGCACCTTTCTGGATAAGATCGTCAATTAAATTGATCACATCCGAATAAGAACCCACACCTCGGTCGAGAGCACCAAAGACATCCAATGCCGTTAAGCTTACCTGTCCTTTCAACAATGCAAAAATATCCGCAGCTGTGAATATTTTTTCGGTTGTTAAAGCACCTGATTGTTGCTTTTGAAGCATTCTTGCGGACGAAAGACGAACAAAACGTGACATCGCCTTCTGGTAGGCTTTTTCAGATTTTAAAAGTTCCGCTTGATCAGTCGATTCGCGAGACACACTTTCATTCACTGTCGCCGTCGATGCCCGACCTTTGAGGCGGAGAAGAGCCGCCGTCGCTAATCCACCAGCGGCCAAGAAAGGAAGCGTTAACGGGCTTGAGGCGAGCGCTAAAACAACGCCAGTGACTGCAACCATCGAAAAAAGTGCCGGCATTGTAATAAAGGCTGCCATGGCTAAATCATTCGAATTTTGAACTTGCGTCCTGCTAAATGGCCGTGAATCGTTAACTCGGGATTTCGCTGCCCGGTAACGAACACCCGCAACAACGGCTTCGCGCTGAGCCTCGAGCCAAGCTTCCTCCGTATTCTCTGATGAAACAAC
>CAZSVD010000412.1:0-3838 GCA_964610145.1 uncultured bacterium
GATAATCTTTCATGGCCTGAACCGCGACACGTCCGATCGGAACAATCCGCTCTTTTTTGCCTTTGCCGCGCACGCGCAGTGAACAGCCGCTCAAATCCACGTCCGCGTGGTTGAGCCCAACCAATTCGCTGACACGCAGACCGGAGCTGTAAAGCATTTCGAGAATGGATTTATCGCGCTTCTCTTCCCATGAGCCACTTGAAGGCGCCTCCAGAAGATTGGTCATTTCTTCCTGATTCAAAAAATCAGGAAGTTTTTTATCTCGTTTGGGAGTTTGGATGCCGGCCGCGGGATTATGCTGAATCACCTTTTCGCGCGCGAGATACTTGAAGCAAGAACGAATACTCGCGAGCTTTCTCGCGATCGAGCTCTTACTGAAGTTTTTATCTTTCAAAACCGCGAGATAGGCGCGTACTTCTAAGTACGTCACGGTTTCGAGCGTTTTCGCGCCCAGAAACCCGAAAAACTCACGCAAATCAATCGCGTAATTTTTCAGCGTATGCTCAGAGTAGCCCTTCTCCGTTTTGAGAAACTGGAGAAAATTTTGCGCTCTTGTGTCCATCATATTCCTTGAAAAAGCGTTTCAACTCAGCTCTTACCAGGTCGCGTCCGATTTATTTTTGAGACGCGACACAGCGTTGAGTATTATTTGAAATGTCATCCTGACATTTCATTTGGCTGAAACGCTAGCCCCCGCCAACAAACCTAACGATTTCCACCTTATCTCCGGAATTTAAAGCCACTTGGTCTAAATTCCTTCGAGGGATCACTTTTTCATTGTGCTCAACAGCCACAGCGCCGGTACGAATTTCCAAACTTTCAAGTAGTTTCGCGAGCGTTAAACCCGCGCCCACTTTACGTTTTTCACCGTTTAAAAGAATTTCCATCGCATCAACTCCAGGCCAAAACACAATTTAAGTGCATGTATTGTATCGGCAGATTTAAGGCAAGGCAAACAGAAGTTTATCGGACGCAAAAACCCTTAGGGCAAGAGAGTCTCTTAAGAGATATTTTCCCAGGGATCGCCGTCTCCCGGGGTTTCCGGCGGAGGATTTTGAGGTTTATCTTTTTTGGCTTTGGGGTTCAATTGAAACCAATTCTCAAGCTGGATGATCTGCGAATCACGAATCGCCTCTTCTTCCGCTTGTTTAATCAGACGCTTCAAAACCCCCACGCGCATGCCGAATTTTTCAATACACAAAGTGGTGAGCAAGCGAATCATCAAACTCATGTGGATTTCAAGTTCCTGGGTCCGGGTCTCAATCGTTTCTTTTTCTTTGCTCAAATCATGAATAATTTTTTTGAGCTTGGCAATTTCAGTGTAAACCGGCAAAGGGTTATCGGTTGCCTTTTTCTTTGCTTCTTTATTTTTGACCGACTTTTTAGCCATGTATCACCTCTGTTAAATGACCTTCGGTTGAGCTTCAGCTCAGAGCAAACACAAAAAAGAAAGGCCGCAAACCCTTTTGGGATTCGCGGCCTTTTTTTCGGACGAAAAATAATTTCGTATTACGCCTCAACCACCTGAGTCTTGGCCCAAGAATCCGCCAAGCGATTTCCTTTAACGCAAACCCATACAAGCTCAAGAATATATCCGACAATCAAAACCACCGGAATAATCAGGAGAATGTTGCGCAAAAGAGCCTGCATAAAAGTAACTTTACCTGAGTTTAAACTGACGAGTTTAAGCTTCATAATCAAGCGTCCCGGAGCGAATACGGTGTCACGCACAAGCAACCATACAATGTTTGCCGCGATCAAGATCACCGAGCGCACAGCCTCAGGAAGCGCGTTACCAAGCAACACAAAGAGAAGTCCCAAAACGATTCCGATGACAATCGGAGCCACAATAAAATCAATCAAACCTGCAACGATTCTTTTTCCAACCGGTGCCGGCGTTAAACCCATACCCTCTGTCATAAGAACTCCTTTCACTTATATATTCAAAAGAAAATAGCGGAAAGCAGTGCTGCTTCTCAAAGAAGATTACAACCGAAACGTGCTTTGGTCAAATATTATAATTTTTTTAGAAACCAGCCTTCTCCTAGAGAAACCTTCTGTCTTTCGCTAGCATTTTTATCTTCACATTTATTAAGCTAATTCGTAATAACCGCTCGAATTTTTTCTGACTTTACCCTCAATTTCAAGCTCAGTCAAAATTTGCGCAAAATCATGCGGCGCCATTCCGGAAAGTTCAAACAAGCCTTCGTAATCCCGGTTTTGCTTCTGCAGTATCGCTAAAATCGGGTGATTAATTTCTTCCTGAACCAATTCGGATTCGGCCAAACCGCCCGTCGGATTAGGGGCAACAGAATCAAATAATTCTGCGCTCGCGGGCTCTGGCTTTTTTTGAGCATGAAATTCGAGCATGCCCGAATTTTCTGCGATGGATAAAATAATTTCTTCCGGAGCTTCAACCAAAGTTGCTCCCTCGCGAATAATTCGATGCGTTCCGCGTGAAGTAATATGATGCACCGGACCAGGAATCGCAAAAACTTCACGCCCTTGTTCCAAAGCTTGATAGGCCGTAATCAATGAACCACTGCGCTCATGCGCCTCCACCACAAGTACGCCCAGTGAAAGCCCGGATAAAATGCGATTCCGGCGCGGAAAATGATATGCACGCGGCTCCGCGCCAAGCGGATACTCACTTAAAATCAATCCCCTGTCCGCAATGCGACTGAATAATTTTTGATTTTCCGCCGGATAAACAACATCGGCTCCGCAACCCAACACCGCAATCGTATGACCATCCGCATCCAGAGCCGCTTCATGCGCAGTTTGATCAATGCCCAATGCGAGGCCGGAAACAATCGTCAATCCCGAATCGGCGAGCACGCGTGAAAAGCGGCGCGCCTGTTCAATGCCGTAAAAACTCGCTTGTCTGGAACCCACCACCGCTAACGCTAAATCCTGCATCAACTCCACTCGCCCACGCGCATATAAAATGAACGGTGGATCTGTAATGCTTTTAAGCGTTTCGGGATAAGCCGGATCGGAAATTGAAATGAGCTCTATTTTTTTCGCGCCGCAAGTGAATATTTCTTTTTCGGGATTAAATCTTTCGAGGACAGTCAAAACATCCGGACAGGACTTTTCTTTCCATTCCCTGAAAATATTTTTCAAGCTCATTCCTTTAATAAAAAGTTCAACCGCTTCACCTCGCCGTGAAAGATCCAGCTGACTCAAAACCAAGGCCGCTTCGATTTCTTTGAATTGTGCTTGAGTTGCCATAGTTAAATTGTATATTAATCATATTTATTATGCAATATTTATATTATTGCTAAATTCTTGCCATGCCATCCGCTAACAAATTGATTTACTAATAAAAGAAGAGTGCCGTGCTCTTTCCAATTCAAATTCATATGCTATGCTTGTTTTAGAAATAAAAAGAGGGTCTTAAAGATGCTTTGGATACTAAAAAAACTAGCAATTTTTATCATTGTTTCAGTTCTTGCTTTCGCCGGATATGAAACCCATCAGCCCAATCTCAAGCACGAAGCCATCAATTTAGTTGCATCGAAGGTCATGGCTCACAGCATGAATGTTCATTCCAAAGATTTGAAGGCGAGCAAAAATCCAAACGGTGACGGCATTTTTGTTTACACTAAAAAGCACGACGGCGCCGGCATTGAACGCAAAGCGCTTTGGCTTGTTTTTGAAGGCGAAGTTTTTCCTCTCAACTCCACCGCTAAAGAACTTACTCCGGGACTCAAATGGCCGGAAGAAATCATGCCCACCGATTGGCAGATGACGGGGTTGAATATGTACTCATTTCATAAGCCGATGCAGTATATCTTTGGATAAAAATTTTCTCTTTTTACTTCAAATAACTTTT
>CAZSVD010000413.1:0-1625 GCA_964610145.1 uncultured bacterium
AACATTTGAAACGCACAATTGAAGCGAAGAAAAAGAAAGCCTTGGAAGAGCGAAAAGCTTTGGTTGCCAAGCTTCAAGGAATCACTGTTAATTTCAAATTGGCAGCTGGAGATTCTGATCGTTTGTTCGGAACTGTAACAACAACTGAAATTTCTCGTGCTCTTGAAAAAATGGGATTTTCTGTTGATCGTCGTGACATCCACTTGGAAGAGGCGATCAAAGTTCTTGGAACTCATAAGGCCATTGTGAAGTTGGGTGACCATGTTGAAGGAACTTTGCAAGTCTCTGTCGAGCGCTTGTAATTTTCATCAGACATTTTCATTTGAAAATAAAAACCCCAGGTCTTTCAAAGCCTGGGGTTTTTTTATGTTTTCATCATGGGCATGTTGAATTATAGACCTTCGTCAAAGTTTTGTTGGCGGTAGGTTTCCAAGAGAACATCTTGCATGAAGTCACTGAGAATTTCTCGAAGATCTTCCAGCTGAATTTCCTTGGGATTAAATCCCTTTTCGCTGATGATTTTTTCTAAATAGGGCTGAGCATATTCCAAAGGAAGTCCCGTGAGCCCAGCAACATAGGCAACGATATTTGAAGAATTCATAAAAGCCTCCTTGCTTCCGTGCGCGGTTTCGATCCGTTGAAACTGCGGCATGATTCTTTATCAATTCAAAGACACCGCATCTGGAGAAAAGGGTCAAAGAAAAAATGAAGGCAAGGTCTAGGTTCAAATAAAGAATTTAAGGAGTTGGGGCAAAGTTTTTTGGTTTGCCGCCGCCACCCTGTGGTGGTCCCTGAATTGGTGGTGGCATCATTTGTGGCGGAACCATGCCCTGTTGCGGCTCTGGATCAGCATCACGGAAGCGACCAAATTTAGCTTCCCATTTCAGCTTCACTGTTCCAGTAGGACCATTCCTTTGTTTACAAACGATCACTTCTGCTTGTCCCTGTTTGTCGGGATCTTCGCGATCATAATAATCGTCACGGTAAAGCATCATAATGACGTCCGCATCTTGTTCAATAGATCCAGATTCACGAAGATCTGATAACATGGGACGACGGTCTGAACGACCTTCCACTCCACGATTTAACTGAGCAAGGGCAACGATAGGAACTTTAAGTTCCTTTGCAATGGCTTTTAGAGTTCTGGAAATTTCACTGACCGCGCGCTCGCGGCTTTCCACTTTTTGCTTTAAATCCATCAATTGAAGGTAATCGATCATGATTAAATCAAGTCCCACCTGAGTTTTTAAACGGCGGGCTCGAGATCGAATTTCAAAGGGACTGATGCCAGAGGTTTCATCAATAAAAAAATTACTATCACTTAACGTGCTAGCGGCAGAAATTAACTTGGGCCAGGCGGAATCACTGACTCGCCCTGTGCGAAGTTCCGACATGCTGACCTTCGCTTCCGAAGCCAACATCCTCATCATCATGGATTCACGACCCATCTCAAGAGAAAAATAAGCAACAGATTTTTTTTGCCTCAGAGCCACGTGTTGAGCCAAGTTCAAACTGAAAGCCGTTTTACCCATAGAAGGACGAGCGGCGATGATCGTCAATTCACCTGGTTGCAAACCAGAGGTCATTTTATCTAATTCGGTAAAGCCCGTCGCAAGACCTGTAAT
>CAZSVD010000414.1:0-3744 GCA_964610145.1 uncultured bacterium
GTGGAGCTGAACCGGCGTCAAAAAGATTTTGATCGGCATATTCAAGCTGAAGAAGCCCGTCTCCAAAAATTGCGCAAGCAAGCCGGAGCGAATTAATTTAGCATGAGGTCTTTGTCCTTTGATCTCGCCGCGAGCAAGCTGAGATTGCGAAAAAAAATTCGCGGTCTGAAATTATCTTCTTCCGTGAGAAAAGTTCGCGGCATCAAGCTCTGTCGCAAGATTCAAAAATCGCGTTTTTTCCAAGACGCCGCCGCGATCGGTTTTTACGCCGCATTGCCGGACGAAATCGATGTTTTTAGAGCGGCAGAGACGGCTTTAAAATTGGGAAAGAAAGTTTTTTTTCCGAAAATGAAAAAGAAAAGCATTGAATTTTTTCAGGTGTTCAATTTGAAGAATAGTTTTAAATCGGGGGCTCATGGTGTCATGGAGCCCGTGGCAAAGAAAAAAATGAAAAGAATTCGTGCTTTAGATTTAGTGTTGGTGCCGGGCCGTGCGTTTGATAAAAAAGGCGGAAGACTCGGAAGAGGGGGCGGCCATTACGACCGCTTGCTTGAAAAATGGCCAAGTTCTGTGCGGATGGGGGTCGCTTTCCGCGAACAAGTCGTTCGTTTTGTTCCGTGCGAACCGCATGACATCCGGATGGATGTTGTTATGAGCGCTTAATTATGAATCTTTTTGAAAGCCAATCTCAGGAAAAAGTATATTCGGTCAGTGATTTGAACCGTGAAATCCGGGCTTGTCTCGAGCCGCGCTTTTCGATGATTTGGGTGGAAGCGGAGATTTCAAATTTAAAGCTGCATACTTCCGGGCATATTTATCTGACTTTGAAAGATGACAAATCGCAGATTCCGGCGGTATTTTTTAGCCGTTATAATCAGGGTTTGAAATTTCGTCTTAAAGACGGATTGAAAGTTTTGGTATTCGGGAAAGTTTCAGTTTATGAGCCGCGCGGATCGTATCAGGTTTATATTGAAAAAATTCAGCCCAAAGGCGTGGGCGAGCTTCAGTTGGCTTTTAATCAGCTCAAAGAAAAGCTTCAGAAGGAAGGCTTGTTCGATGAGGCTCATAAAAAACCGATACCGGCTTTTCCTAAAACCATCGGAGTTGTGACTTCTCCAACCGGCGCCGCGATTCAGGATATTTTAAATATTGTGAATCGCCGGTTTCAGGGCGTGCATCTTATTTTAAATCCGGTGAGGGTTCAGGGCGAAGGCTCGGCTCAGGAGATTGCGCGGGCGATTGAAGAGTTTCAAAGTATTGAAGGCGTTGACGTTTTGATTGTAGGACGCGGCGGCGGAAGCTTGGAAGATTTGTGGGCTTTTAATGAAGAGATCGTTGCGCGTGCAATTTATGCATCGAAAGTTCCTGTCATTTCCGCCGTCGGGCATGAAATTGACTGGACCATCGCGGACTTTGTTGCGGATTTGCGCGCGCCGACACCTTCGGCAGCGGCGGAACTTGTGACTCAAAACCAGGCCGATCTTTTGAGAAAATTGAAAGATGATGCCGATCGCATTCGAAATGCCATGACCGGCTATTTTTATCAAATGCAGGAAAAGCTGGAAACACTTTCCTCGAGCTATGCTTTTAAGCAGCCGCGTTCTTTGGTGGATCAAATGACGGAGAAGCTGGATGATTTGTACCGGCAAATGCAGAATTATCTTAAAAACTTTTACCAGCAACGCGCGCAGATTTTAAAAGAACAAGCGGGGCGTTTACATGCTTTAAGTCCATTGGCCGTACTTGACCGCGGTTATTCGATTGCCCTTGATGCAAAGGGTAAATTGATTCGCAAATCGACCCAGGTTCGAGCCGGTGATGAACTTATAACCCGTCTTGCGGATGCAAAAATATTTTCCAAAGTGATTAAAACTCAACCGGTTGATTGACAGAGGGAATGTTCCTTGTCAGTATGACGGAAAGGGAGAAGGTATGAGCGAGAAATTTCAATTTGAAAAAGCTCTGGCAGAACTTGAAGGAATCGTGGAAGCGCTTGAAAGCGGAGAATTGACGCTGGATGAAGCTTTAAAAAAATACGAAGACGGTGTGCGGTTAACGCGGGCCTGCCAAACCAAATTGACCGAAGCCGAAAAGAAAATCGAAATTTTAACCCGCAGTTTAAGCGGCGAACTGAAAGCGGAGCCTTTTGACGTTGAATCTTACGAAGAAACTTCAGCGGCAAAGAAAAAAGCTCCCGCTAAAAAGAAATCGACCGGAGAAGAGGATCTCATTTAATTCGGTATGAATTATTCGGATTATTTTAAAAAAGAATTGAAGCTCATTGAAGCTTATTTAGAAAAAGAGCTTCCGGTTTCAAAAGCATGTCCGCCCGTGATTCATGAAGCAATGCGTTATGCCGTTTTGGGCTCAGGCAAGCGTTTTCGGCCTTTGTTGGCGTTGGCTGTTTGCAAGGCTTTGGGTGGAGATCCCAAAAAGATATTACCCGCGGCAGCGGCTTTAGAATTGGTGCATGCTTATTCGCTTGTGCATGATGATTTGCCGGCTTTGGACAATGACGACTTTCGCCGCGGCAGGCCTTCTTGTCATAAGAAATTTGGCGAAGCCATGGGGATTTTAGCCGGAGACGGTCTTTTAACTATGGCTTTCGAGTGGGTGGGGCGAATCAAGCCCGCGGATGCGGCGGTCAAAGTTTTGGCCGAATTGTCGACGGCCGCGGGAACATTTGGTATGATTGGCGGCCAAGTGGCGGACATTTTCGCACAGAAAAAAGAGTGCGATGAGGCCATGCTTGACTATATCAGCATTCACAAAACCGGTTGTTTGATTCGTGCGGCGGCGGTGATCGGCGCTTTGGGTGCCGGGGGTTCACCGTCAGAGATCCATCGTATCCGTAAATATGGTGAATGTCTCGGGCTTGCTTTTCAGGTTGCGGATGATATGAATGACAGTGATGGCTATCTTAAATTGATGACTCTTTCGGAAGCCGAAGAGCGTGTGCGGGATTTAATCGCGCATGCCAAAAAACAGATTAAATTTATTGGAAAAAAAGCGGAAGCATTAATTTTTATTGCGGACAATTTAGTGAGCCGAATGGAAGATGACCTTAAGGGAAAAATAGTTTTAAAGTCCGGGAAATAACAGCACTATGGATTATAAGTACATACAAAATATCAATTCACCCGCGGATCTAAAAAAGATTCCGTTGGAAAAACTACCTGACGTTGCCGAAGAATACCGCCATTTTTTGATTGAGTCGGTTTCCCGGACGGGCGGGCATTTAGGCGCGAGTCTTGGAGCCCTTGAGTTGAATATGGCTTTGCATTATGTGCTTGAATCTCCCCAGGACAAAATTTGTTGGGATGTCGGGCATCAGGCTTATGTGCATAAGCTTATTACAGGTCGCCGTGATCGTTTTAACACTTTGCGTAAAACGGAAGGTATCAGCGGCTTTCCTTCTCCGTTTG
This sequence comes from uncultured bacterium, assembly GCA_964610145.1. Lineage (GTDB taxonomy): Bacteria > Omnitrophota > Omnitrophia > Omnitrophales > Aquincolibacteriaceae > Multiplicimicrobium. Next base: position 3,426 of record CAZSVD010000414.1, read on the forward strand.
AAAATCCTCATGATCATTTTATTGTCGGTCACGCGGGGACGGCGATTGCTCAGGCTGTGGGGCTTGCCACTGCGCGCGATCACCTAAAAGGGCATGAAAAAGTGGTCGCGGTGGTCGGCGACGGTGCAATGACGGCGGGGCTTTCTTACGAGGCTCTCAACCATGCCGGTCATTTGAAAAAAGAAATGCTGATTGTTTTAAATGATAATGAAATGTCGATCGCAAAAAACGTTGGCGCCCTCAGCAAGTATTTAAATAAAGTGATTACGAATCCGGTTTATAACCGCATCCGCTCGGATGTGGAGCATCAGCTGGATAA
>CAZSVD010000415.1:0-4327 GCA_964610145.1 uncultured bacterium
TGGTAGCGGGGCCAGGATTTGAACCTGGGACCTTTGGGTTATGAGCCCAACGAGCTACCGAGCTGCTCCACCCCGCGGCGAATCAATAGATATAAAAGCGATTATACCAATCTCAAAATTTTGGTAAAAAAAGGAAGGGCGAAGTGAGATTTGATTATTATATGCAAATTTAAAAAAAAATCAATCCCCCCGGGAGGGTTTATTTTGGGGGAAAATCGGTGCTGATTGAAGTTATTTGGGCGTAAATCCGCGTCTTCTCAGGGCTAAAACCACTTTGATGGCTTCAAGCCAGAAGACGCTCGCGATGCCGGCGGCAAGGCAAAGAAGCAAGTCCATGCGATGCAGCTCTGAAAAACGAAATAAATGACGCGTGAAGGGATAATAAAAAATCAGAGTCAGCGCCAAAAGTGTTCCCAGCACAACCCACCATAAAGCCGGATTTTTTGTACGCCAAAGCCCCGAAAAACGCGAGCGGCTCGACAAAATAAGTCCGATATTGGCAACCATAAGTGTCATGAAAGTCAGCGCGCGCGCGTCGGCTTCGCCCTGTCCGCGCATTAAGGCAACCGCGAAAACAGCGATGGTGAGCATTAAAACTCCGGCGCCGCGCAGCACACTGACAAGCAGCATCGGGCCGCTAAACAGCCGTTCTTTTACGCTGCGCGGTTTGCGGCGCATCACATCGCGCTCTTCGGGTTCCATTTCAAAAACAACCGAACAAGCCGGATCAATAATCAAATGCAAAAAAGCAATGTGAACCGGCATCAAAATAAGCGGCCACTTAAATAAAACCGGAATGAGCGACATGCCGGCGATCGGAATATGAATCGCGAGCAAATACGCCATAGCCTTGCGCAAATTATCAAAAACCCGCCGGCCGGTTTTAATTGCGGCGACAATCGAAGAAAAATCATCTTCCACCAAAACAAGATGTGCGGATTCACGCGCGACATCAGTTCCGCGTTTTCCCATCGCGATTCCGATATCAGCGGCCTTCAGCGAAGGCGCGTCATTCACGCCGTCACCGGTCATCGCGACGACTTCGCCATTTGCCTGCAATGCTTTCACAATGCGTAATTTTTGTTCGGGAACGACGCGGGCAAACACGGATGTTTCGCGTATCCGGTTTAACAACTCGGCATCGCTCATTTTTTGAAGTTCCGCGCCGGTGATGCGCTTCTCAGGCGAAGGCAAACCAATTTGAGCGGCGATATGACACGCGGTTTCGGGATAATCTCCCGTCATCATGATGACGCGAACTCCCGCGCTTAAACATTCCGCGATCGCGGAAGGAACATCAGCGCGAATAGGGTCAGCAAAACCTATCAGCCCTAAAAACTCAAAATCAAAATCATGCTGTTCTTTGGGCAGGGCGGGCTTTTTAAAAAGTGCTTTCGCCACGCCCAAAACACGCATGCCGGAAGCGGCCAAGGTGTGAACATGCGCCATTTCTTTTTCAAGCCGGTCGGGATCAAAGTGACATAAATCAAAAATGGCTTCGGGAGCGCCTTTGGCTCCGATGACAAAATCGACTCCGTCGGGCGACTCCCAAACATGGGAAAGAGCCAAAAGCTCAGGCGACAAAGGATACTCGCGTACCAATGTCCAATTGTCGTGAATATGTTCGGTGCCGTGTAAATACTCCGTTCCGATGACATTAATCGCTTTTTCGATCGGATCAAACGGATCGCGCTGGCTGGCGAGAATTCCAAACTCCATCAATAAGTGAAATGTCTCGGGCAGCTCTTCTTTCGCGTGTTCTTTAAAGTCATAAAATTGATTTTCCGCGAAAATTCTTTGCACCGTCATTTGATTTAAAGTCAGTGTCCCCGTTTTATCCGTGCAAAGCACGGTCGCGGCGCCTAAATTTTCAACGGCGGGAATGCGTCGGGTCAAAACATGATTGCGCGAAATTCGCCACGCGCCCAGCGCGAGAAACACGGTCAGAACCACCGGAAACTCATTCGGCAAAATCGCCATCGCAAGCGCAATTCCCGCCAAAAGCCCCTGCAGCCAGTCACCGCGCAACAAGCCATAAGCCGCGACCACAAACGCGCACAACGACAACCCGATCATGGCAAGAACACGAACAAGTTCCGCGGTTTCTTTCTGCAGACGGGTTTCCTCCGTGGTCACTTCCTGCAAGGCTTTGCCGATTCTTCCGAGTTCGGTTTGTAAGCCCGTAGCAATGACTTCCGCAACCGCCCTGCCCTGCACAATCAGAGTTCCGGAATAAACAAAAGGAATTTCATCGCCTCCGGGGCGGAGTTCTTTTGATTCGGCAGTCCAAATTTTTTTTCGAACCGGAACCGATTCTCCCGTGAGGAGCGATTCATCGACGGAAAGATTGATTGCCGACAAAATTTTCGCGTCGGCCGGCACACGATCGCCTTCGGCTAAAACTAAAATATCGCCAAGCACAACTTCGCGGCCCGCGATTCTTTTTTGCGCGCTATCGCGAATCACCAGCGCGCGCGGGCTGGATAAATTTTTAAGCGCCGCCAAAGCGCGTTCTGTTTTGGCTTCCTGATAAAGACTGATGGTCATGATGAAGACAACGAAACCAAGCAGCATCAGTGATTCCGAAAACTCGCCGAGAAAGAGATACAAAAGGCCGCTCGCGATCAGCAGGAGAAAAATAGGATCTTTGATTGTTCCGAAAGCGATTTCAAAAAAGTTGCGTGGTTTTTCGGAAGGTAATTCATTCGGCCCGTTTTGAATCAACCGCGAAGCGGCATCAGCATCGGTAAGTCCATGCACACCAAACAAACCAAAGTTGGGCATTTTTTGTGAAGGAATCATGCGCTTATTTTATCCTATTTCCGGCCGCGGCGCTTCTGCGGCTGCGGCAAAATCGAAGGCGCGGCCTGATATCCGCCCAGAACGCTCTCTTGAACACCCTTTTCTTTTTCAAATTCACGGATTTTGTCGCGATAATACGCCGCTTTATCAAACTCAAGCGCGGCCGACGCCTGTTCCATTTTCGATTTTAATGACGCCAGATAACTATGCGCGCGATAAGACTCCTCCGACTCACCCACCACCTGATGCGTAAACTCTTCTACTTTTTTCCATTTCTCAATGCCGTCTTTGATTTCTTTGACGATCGTTTTAGGTGTAATTCCGTTGGCTTTGTTAAAATCCAACTGAATTTTACGGCGGCGTTCGGTTTCGCTGATGGCACGCTTCATCGAATCGGTCATTTTATCGGCATACATGATCACATAACCGTGAATATGCCGCGCCGCGCGCCCCGCGGTTTGAATCAGCGACACATCGTTGCGCAAAAAACCCTCTTTGTCGGCATCCAAAATCACAACAAGCGAAACTTCGGGCAAATCCAGACCTTCGCGCAAAAGATTCACGCCGATAACGCAATCGTATTTGTTTTTGCGTAAATCCTGCAAAATTTCAACGCGCTCAAAGGCATCAAACTCCGAGTGAATATAGCAAACTTTGATGCCGAGATCTTTGAGGTACCGGCTCAAGTCTTCCGCCATTTTTTTGGTTAACGTCGTAACAAGCACGCGTTCATGCTTTTTGGTGCGCGCTTTGATTTCGGCGATTAAATCATCGATTTGGCCTTCGGTTTTGCGAACTTCAATCGGCGGATCAACCAGTCCGGTCGGACGAATAACCTGCTCCACCAATTGATCTTTGCGCGCCATTTCATACGGGCCCGGAGTCGCGGAAACATACAAACATTGTCCAACCTTCCGTTCAAACTCATCAAACTTGAGCGGGCGGTTATCCAAAGCCGATGGCAGACGAAAACCGAACTCGACCAGATTTTTTTTACGCGACATATCTCCGTTAAACATACCGCGAATTTGCGGAATGGTTTGATGCGACTCATCGATCATCAAAACAAAGTCTTTCGGAAAATAATCCACCAACGTCGCGGGCGTTGAACCCGGCTCGCGGCCGGCCAAATGCCTGGAATAATTTTCAATTCCGGAACAATACCCCAGCTCTTTCAACATTTCCAAATCATAACGAGTGCGTGACTCAAGGCGCTTCGCTTCCAAATCTTTGTTTTGAAGATTGAGCTCACGCAATCTTTGAATGAGTTCGGCCTCAATTCCGGCCATCGCTGCTTTCACACGGTCGCCGGAAGTCACGAAATGCTTGGCAGGATAAATCGCCAAACGCGGCAGCTCTTTTTGGGGCTGAAAGTTGACCGGGTCGAGCGACCAAATCGATTCAATTTCGGTGTCTGAAAATTCCACGCGCAAAGGATGCTCGCTATAAGCCGGAAAAATATCTACTTTGCCGCCGCGCACACGGAAACTACCGCGTTTAAACTCACCCACGGATCTTTCATATT
>CAZSVD010000416.1:0-6821 GCA_964610145.1 uncultured bacterium
CCCGAGCTTTATTTAAAGCGTCTTTTGGTCGGCGGTTTTGAAAAGGTTTATGAAATTAACCGCAACTACCGCAATGAAGGTATTTCCGTGCGCCATAATCCTGAATTTACGATGATGGAACTTTATCAATCGTATGCCGATTACCATGACATGATGGAGATTACCGAATCACTCGTGCATCATTTGGTGATGAAGATTCACGGTAAAGATGAAATTGCTTTCGGAGATAAAACCCTCAGTTTTAAGCGGCCGTGGAAGCGGGTTTCTTTTTATGGCGCGATTCAGGAAGCCACCGGAATTGATCTGCGCAAAACTTCTCCGAAAGAAGCCGCGGAAAAACTGAAGATGAAGTTGGATCCCAAAATGGAAGACGTGGATGTGCTCGATGAAATTTTTGGCGAGACGGTTGAAAAGAATCTAATCAACCCGACTTTTATCATCGATTATCCGACCGCAATGTCTCCGCTCGCGAAAGGGCAGGTTGAAGATCCGTCATTGGTTTATCGATTTGAACTTTTTATTTCAAAGATGGAAATCGCGAATGCTTTCTCCGAATTGAATGATCCTTTTGTGCAGCGCGAACGCTTGGAGTCGCAGCAGGCTGAAATCGGCGAAAACAAAGAAATCGACGAAGACTTTTTAGCCGCGTTGGAATATGGAATGCCTCCCGCGGGCGGGCTTGGAATCGGAATTGACCGTCTTGTGATGCTTTTGACGAATCAAGAGTCGATCCGCGAAGTCATTCTCTTTCCGCTTTTGCGGCAAGAGAAAAAACAAGCCGCAACGGAAGCTTCTCCGGCGGCGGAAGAACAAACCGAAATTTAATGAGCTATTCTTTTTTCATTGCCTCCCGTCATCTGACGCGCCGCCGGAAAAAAGGTTTCATCTCTCTCATTTCGCTCATATCCATCGGGGGCGTTGGCGTGGGTGTTATGGCTCTGATTGTCGTTTTAGCGGTGATGGGCGGGTTTGACCGTGAGCTCAAACGCAAAATCGTCAATGTCCAGCCGCATCTTCGGATTGAAAAAGTCGGCGGAATGGATGACGCCAATTGGGAAATTCAAAAAGTCAGCTCCTTTTGCTCGCAAGACCTGCTTTCTGCTTCCGCTTTTATTGAAGGGCAGGCTATTTTGAAAGCGGATACGAATGCCACGGGGGTCGTGATTAAAGGCGTGGATATGGAGCGCGAAAGCCTTGATATTTTTAAAGACCATCTCGTTGCGGGCGATTTAAGTTTCGATCCGATCAAAGTGGATGAAACAAAACGTAGCATGATTTTCTTTAAGAAAACTGTTTCTTATGAATACGGCGGAATTCTGCTCGGAAAATATCTGGCGCGCACTCTCAACGTTAAAGTCGGAGATGTTGTGCAGTTTATTTCACCGGCTTCGGCAAAGGTGACATCGCTGATGAATCTGAAAGTTGATAGTTATCCTTTTGTTGTGCGCGGAATTTTTAATGTTGGGATGAATGAGTTTGATTCCCAACTTGCTTTGATTGATTTAAAACAGGCGCAGCGGGTTTATCAGTTAGGCAGTAAGGTCACGGGGCTCAGTATCCGTTTTAAAGATGTCGACAGGGCAGAAACCATCAAGTGGAATCTGACGCAGCATTACTCAGCGGATTATTATTTCCGATCGTGGTTTGATATGAATTACAGTTTTTTCCGGGCTTTACGCGTTGAGAAAAGCGTGATGACCATTTTACTCGCGCTGATTATTCTTGTGGCCGCGTTTAATATTGTTTCGACTTTGACTATGGTGGTCATGGAAAAAACCAAAGATATCGGTATTTTACGCGCCATCGGAGCCACGCGGTTTGGCATCGCTCGTATTTTTATCATAGAAGGTTTTTGTATTGGTTTTTTTGGAATTTTAGTCGGGGCGATCACAGGAGTTTGGCTCGCGCTCAATCTGAATCCCGTCGCGGATATGATCAAAAAAACAACAGGTCTTGAGGTTTTTCCGCGCGATGTTTACTTTTTTGAAAAGATCCCGTCCGAAATTCATATGATTGATGTCGCATGGATTGTGGGTTTCGCGATGTTAGCCTGTATCATCGCCGGGCTTTATCCCGCGTTTCGCGCGGCCCAGTTGAAACCGGTTGAGGCTTTACGTTATGAGTAATTCGCATCCCGGCCGGCTTCTTTATGAAGTACAAAATTTAAGCAAGGAATATGAAACCCCGGGCGGGGCTTTGCATATTTTAAAATCCGTGAATCTGGAAGTTGTCGCGGGCGATATGATTTTTATCATTGGCCGTAGCGGCTGCGGAAAATCAACGCTATTGCATTTAATGGGCGGATTAGATCAGCCCACGAGCGGACGTTTGTTTTTTGATGAAGAGGATTTTTTAAAACTCAGTGAAAGAAAACGCACCAAATTGCGCAATCAAAAAATTGGCTTTGTGTTTCAATCGTATCATTTGTTGCCGGAGCTGACGGTGCATGAAAATGTTCTCCTTCCGACGCTGATTTCAGGACGCAAGGATGAAAACTGGACACGCGAAGTTTTAAAAAAGGTAGAGCTTTTCAGCCGCCGGTATCACTTTCCCACAGAGCTCTCGGGGGGAGAACAGCAGCGCGCGGCTTTGGCCCGGGCGCTTGTGAATCGGCCTGAATTGGTGCTGTGCGATGAGCCCACAGGAAATTTAGACAGTGAAACGGCCGAAAAAATGTTTAGACTGATTCTTGATTTGAATGAGAAAGAAGGGCAGACTTTCGTGATTGTGACACATGATGAAAAACTTGCTTTTCGGCATAAAAAAGTTTACCGTTTGGATGCCGGCGTGCTGACAGCCGCCCGCTAAGCGCATTTTTATTTAATCTGAAGGAGTTATCAGGGCATGAGTATTCAAATTTATATCGATGGAAAATTTTACGCCAAAGAAAACGCCAAGATCTCGGTTTTTGATCATGGATTGCTTTATGGAGACGGTGTCTTTGAAGGAATCCGTTCTTACGGCTCCTGTATTTTTAAGCTCGATGAGCATTTGGACCGTTTGTGGGAGTCCGCGCATACGTTGATGATTTCCATTCCGATGACCAAAAAAGAAATGGAAAAAGCGATCATTGAAACTTTGAAGCGCAATGGTCTCACGGATTCTTATATCCGCTGCATTGTTACACGCGGAGTCGGTGATTTGGGTCTGGATCCTTCGCTTTGTAAACTGCCGACTGTGATTATTATCACGGATAAAATTAAACTTTATCCGGAAGCGCTGTATGAAAACGGTTTGAATATCATTACCGTTCCGACTGTGCGCAATTTACCCGAAGCGGTGAATCCGTCAATCAAGAGCTTGAATTATCTCAATAATATTTTGGCTAAGATTGAAGCAAAAAACTCCGGCTGCATGGAGGCGTTGATGCTCAATCATCAGGGCTATGTCGCGGAATGCACGGGCGATAACGTTTTTATGGTGAAATATGAAGGCCGCGCGCGCAAACCGCTTCTTTTAACGCCCCCGACTTATTTGGGCGCTTTAAAAGGAATCACACGTCAGGGAATCATTGAAATCGCCGCAAAACAGAAAATTAACTTTGAAGAACGCGTTTTGACGCGGCATGAATTGTTTAACGCGGATGAAGTTTTTTTGACGGGAACCGCCGCCGAAGTGATTCCGGTTGTTAAAATTGACGGACGCGTGATCGGTACCGGAAAACCCGGAGCCGTAACCAAAAAGCTGCTCAAGGGATTCCGCGAGCTTGTTCGCAAAGACGGTACGCTGTACAAAGTTTAGTCTCAGCCGCCGCGCCCAACCGCAAATAGGCAACACTTGAAAATTGAAAAACTTCTGACGCAGGATCCTGTTTGGCGAGCGACGCAGGGGCCGCATGACGATGTGGTGATCAGTACCCGTATTCGTTTGGCCCGCAATGTTGAAGGTTTTTCATTTCCGACAAGACTTAAAAGCACAGAGCGCCGTAAGCTCATCAAGAGTTTTGAAGATCTCGCGGTCACAGATAATTTTTTTAAGAACTGCGGTCTTTTTCGTTCTTCCGGGCTAGAGGAATCCGAATTGCAGCTTTTGCTTGAGCGGCATCTCATCAGTCGCGAGTTTTCAGCTGATCGGGGAGAACGAGCGGTTGTTTTGTCGCCGGATGAATCTTTGAGCTTAATGTTGATGGAAGAAGACCATTTGCGTTTGCAGATCTTTGAGTCCGGACTTAATTTGCGATCCGCATGGAAACGTGCCAACGAAGCGGATGATTGCTTGCAGCGTCAATTCCGTTTTTCATTCGATTCAAAAATTGGTTATTTGACGGCTTGCCCCACTAACGTTGGTACCGGATTGCGCGCTTCCTGCATGCTTCATATTCCGTGTCTCGTGATTACCAAGCAAATTCAAAAAGTGTTGCAGGCTTTGACGAAGTTAAATTTAGCCATGCGCGGAATGTTCGGAGAAGGCTCCCAGGCTTTGGGTAATTTTTTTCAGTTTTCCAACCAAATGACTTTGGGACAGCCGGAAGGCGAAGTCATTGATAATTTACTGAGTGTGATTGAGCAGGTGGTAAGCCACGAGCATGAGGCGATGGCGCAATTGCAGCGCTCTAAACCGTACGAATTAGAGGATCAAGTTTGGCGTGCAGTGGGACTGCTGAAATCCGCGCGGGTGGTGAGTTCTTCTGAGGCCATCAGCTTGCTTTCAATGCTGCGACTGGGCGTTAACCTCAAATATTTTGGAAAGAAAGTCAATCACACACAGTTGAATCATCTTTTCTTAATGATTCAGCCAGGACATTTGCAAAAAAAACGCGGACGCGAGCTTTCCAGTCTTGAGCGTGACGCTTACCGGGCTGAGTTTATCCGCAAAGGGCTGTCACAGCTTAGCTTTTAAATCCCTTGGGTTATCGGACGTTCTTTTCTCATCCGTCTATTACTTAAGTTCTTGTGATATAATCCGTTGTCTTGATAATTAAATGTGAGACTTGCTTAAGTTTTATTTGAGAGGAGTCCTTATATGTTTGATCGTTTTACCGAACGCGCCCGTAAAGTCATTATTCTTGCCAAAGAAGAAGCGAAACGCTTTAACCACGACTACATTGGAACCGAACACATTTTGCTCGGATTGATCAAGGAAGGGGAAAGTGTTGCTGCCGCTGTTTTGCAAAATTTAGGCCTTTCTCTTGAAACCATCCGCCTCGAAGTTGAAAAGCTCGTCCAATATGGCCCGAGTACCATGGTTTCCGGAGATATCCCGTTTACTCCTAAAGCTAAAAAAGTGATTGAGCTTGCCATGGATGAAGCTCGTCGGCTTGGACATAACTACATCGGAACTGAACATCTTCTGTTGGGTCTTATTAAAGAAGGTGAAGGCGTCGCAAGCCATGTTTTGATGAATGTCGGGCTTGATTTAAATAAAGTTCGCGCGGAAGTGATCAAGCTTTTGGGTTCAGCGTCTCCGCAGGGTGAGGGAGCCGAGCAAAATCCGGCGGTTGGCGGCGGAAACAGCGGCGGCGGGAATAGTGGCGGCGGAAGCGGCGGTGGCAAAGGCAAAACAAAGACGCCGGCGTTGGATGCATTCGGCCGCGACTTGTCGACGCTTGCGCGTGAGGGCAAGTTGGATCCCGTGGTAGGTCGTGAAGATGAAATTGAACGCGTGATTCAAATTTTGGCTCGTCGTACAAAAAATAATCCCGTGCTGCTCGGTGAAGCGGGTGTGGGTAAAACCGCGATCGTGGAAGGTCTTGCTCAGCGCATTCATTCCGGTGATGTCACTGAAATTTTGCAGGATAAACGCATTGTTGTTTTGGATTTAGCGCTGATGGTGGCCGGAACCAAATACCGCGGTCAATTTGAAGAACGCATCAAAGCAGTGATGGACGAAATTCGCCGCAGCGAAAATGTAATGATTTTTATCGATGAAATCCACACGCTTGTTGGTGCGGGCGGGGCCGAAGGCGCGATTGACGCGTCGAACATTTTAAAGCCGGCACTTGCGCGCGGAGAAATTCAGTGTATTGGGGCAACGACACTGGATGAATATCGCAAATATATTGAAAAAGACGCCGCGCTTGCGCGCCGTTTTCAAACTGTGATGGTGGATCCGCCATCCGTTGAAAATGCGATTTTGATTCTCAAAGGATTGCGCGATAAGTATGAAGCGCATCACCGTCTTAAAATTACCGATCAGGCCATTGAGTCCGCGGTGCGTTTTTCGGACCGTTATATCACCGGACGTTTTCTTCCGGATAAAGCCATCGACGTAATTGATGAAGCTTCTTCACGTGCGCGTCTTTCGGTAAGTGCTTTGCCGAAGGATTTGAAAAAACTTGAAACCGAAATCGAAGCTTTGCGTCATGAGAAAGAAGCTTCGATTAAGGGACAGGATTTTGAAAAAGCGGCGCGGTTGCGCGATGAAGAGCGCAAAGCGAAAGAGCGTCTCGCTGCTGTTAAAAAAAGCTGGAAAGAATCTAAATCCGAAATTGAGGTCAGTGTATCCGAAGAAGACATCGCGTATGTCGTTTCCAAATGGACCGGTGTTCCGCTCGCGAAACTTGAAGAGAAAGAAACATCGCGCCTTCTGAAAATGGAAGAAGAGCTTCATCGCGGTGTGATTGGTCAGCATGAAGCGATTCATGCGATTTCGGATGCGGTGCGCCGTTCGCGTTCGGGATTGCGTAATCCCAAGCGTCCTATCGGAACATTTATTTTTCTGGGGCCCACCGGTGTCGGAAAAACCTTGCTCGCGCGTACTTTGGCGGAATTTATGTTCGGTGATCCGGACGCGACGATTGTCGTGGATTGTTCCGAATACGGAGAAAAATTTAATGTTTCCCGTCTCGTCGGAGCGCCTCCGGGATATGTGGGTTACGAAGA
>CAZSVD010000417.1:0-2757 GCA_964610145.1 uncultured bacterium
ATTACCAAAGAAACCAAGAAGATGGAAGATATTGTTGTGAGCGGAGCCGCGCTGAATGAAGACGAAGCGAAGATTACGCTTTTCGGAGTTCCGGATCGTCCGGGCACGGCTGCAAAAATATTTAAAGATATTGCCGACAGCCAGGTGAATGTGGACATGATCATTCAAAATAAAACCGAAACGGGAAAGACGGACGTTTCTTTCACGGTTTTTAAAAGTGAATTGACCCGCGCGATCAAAACGGTTGAGAAAATCGCGGATGAAGTCGGAGCCGATCGTGTGAGCTGCGATAAAAACATCGCGAAGCTCAGTATCGTGGGAATCGGAATGCGTTCGCATACCGGTATCGCGTCTAAAATGTTCTCGGCGCTCGCGAAAAAGAAAATCAATATTGATATGATTTCCACATCGGAAATCAAAGTTTCCTGCGTCATTGACGGCAATAAGGGCAAGGAAGCTTTGCGCGTTGTTCACGCGGCATTCGGTTTGGGCGGGAAACGGTAATCATATTTCGCCTTTGCGCTCTTTGAGCCAACCGGCTTCAGGAAGATCATGAGTAACAGTAATAAGAAAATTTGGCTGTATGACACCACTTTGCGTGACGGCACGCAAATGGAAGGGATCAGTTTGTCCGCGCATGACAAAGTCATGATCGCGCAGCGTCTCGATGAATTCGGTATGCATTACATCGAGGGCGGTTGGCCCGGGTCTAACCCCAAAGACATGGTTTTTTTTGAAGAAATTCGAAAAGTGCCGATCAAGAACGCGAAGATCGCGGCTTTTGGCTCCACACGCCGAGCCAATACCAAAATTGAAGAAGATAGACAGGTGCAGACATTGCTTGACGCCAAAACACCGGTTGTGACGATTTTTGGAAAGTCCTGGGATTTGCATGTCACCGAAGTTTTTAAAACTTCGCTCGAAGAAAATTTAAAAATGATTTCAGAAACCGTCGCTTTTTTAAAATCAAAAGGCAAAGAAGTGGTTTATGACGCCGAGCATTTTTTTGATGGTTTTAAAGCGAACCCTGAATATGCCTTAAAAGCGATCAAAGCCGCTTCGGCTGCGGGCGCTGACAATATTAGTCTATGTGAAACGAATGGCGGAAATTTGCCAGAAGAAATTTTGAGAGTTTTTGAAATCGTCAAAAAAGAAATCAAAACGCCGCTCGGGATTCATTGTCACAATGACTCGGAATTGGGTGTTGCGAATTCGCTCGCAGCTTTGCGCGCAGGAGCCGTGTTATTGCAGGGAACCGTGAACGGAATCGGTGAACGCTGCGGTAACGCCAACCTTGTCAGCATCCTTGCGAACGCTCAGTTGAAAATGGGTTATGATGCTTTGCCTCCCGAAAAAATGAGAGGACTTACCGGTCTTTCGCATTTTATCGCGGAAGTTTGTAATCAGAATTTATTAAATAATCAGCCGTTTACGGGGCGTTCGGCCTTCGCGCATAAAGGCGGGGTGCATATCGACGCCATGATCAAGAATCAGAAAACGTATGAGCATTTAAACCCCGAGTTGATCGGAAATACCCGTCATTATCTGGTTTCGGAATTGGGCGGGCGCACGAATATTTTATTGAAGTCCAAAGAACTCAATTTGAATCTTGAAAAAGATTCTCCGGAAACAAAAAAAATTCTCGAAGAAGTGCAAAAACTTGAAAACGAAGGCTATCAATTTGAAGCCGCGGAAGCGAGTTTTGAAGTGCTGGTGAAAAAAATCTTGGGATCTTTTCGCCCTTTTTTTGAAGTGAAGTCGGTTTCTGTGCGCAGTGAAAATATCGGCGGCGGAACTCCCAAAACCGTGGCGGACGTTAAAATTAATGCCAAAGGCAAAGATCATTTTGAATCCGCGGAAGGCGACGGACCGGTGAACGCTCTCGATCAGGCTTTTCGTAAAGCGTTGCTTGGTTCTTATCCGGAAATTCAATCCATCCGTTTGACGGATTATAAAGTGCGTGTTGTGAATTCGCAGGCGGGAACCGCCGCGAAGGTACGTGTTTTTATTGAATTTCAGGATGGCGATAAAACTTGGACCACCGTCGGAGTGCATGAAAACATTATCGAAGCTTCCTGGAAAGCTCTTGTTGAAGCTATCGAGTATAAACTGCTCAAGTCCTGATTGTTCGGCGCCGCCCGGCGCTGTATTTTGCCCCTATTTCTTGAAATGAACTCCCACTTGCTTAGCGTTACGTTTTTGTTTGCCTTTCATGACAGTATTGTATAAATTCCAACGTTCTTGTTGGGTTGGTTTTATGTTTTGGGGATTAAAAAGGGGAGCATCTTATCTATGATTTTAAAATTTCAACGGGCAAGCCTGCTGACGGCGTTGTCTCTTTTTTTTACACAATCACTTTGGGCTCAGTCGGTTGCCTCTGAGATAAAAGTGGATACGGGAGTAACAGCTTGGATGCTTGTCTCGACGGCGCTGGTGCTTCTCATGGTTCCGGGGCTCGCGCTTTTTTATGCCGGACTTGTGCGTACAAAAAATGTCATCGGAACTATGATGCATAGTTTTGTCGCAATGGCGATTGTGGGAGTGATTTGGGTGGCTTGCGGTTATACGCTTTCATTTGGACCGAATGTTTTAGGCGGATGGATTGGTTGGAATCCGCAGCATCTTTTCTTGAATGGAATTGAAAATTCCATCTTACCCTCCGGCGTTCCGGAGTATGTCTTTGCGATGTTTCAGGGTAAATTTGCAATCATTACGCCCGCACTGATTGCTGGAGCTTTTGCTGAGCGCGTTAAATTT